>JBOFJM010000251.1:0-5556 GCA_051656825.1 Kluyvera sp. | reverse complement strand
ACGCCGCGACGGTGTGCAATCGGCAACGGATCCAGGATGCGAAGGTGGTCTGGCGCGTGCCAGATCTTCGCCAGCAAAGGTTTTACTTCAAATCTCCCGGGCATGGCTCTCCTCCTGCTCCGTATCATTGCAATCCAGTATAGATGGCTAACTGCCTGATGGACGTGCTAAAGCAAGTGTTCATCATATCCTATGGGCAATCGGTATTGTTTCTTTTTCCTGGTAATTTGTCATCTTTCCTGACACAACGTTTACCCTATGCGGCGTGGCTGTTATGCTGCCCGCTACTTTAATTCCCGAAGAAAGGAAAGACGATGGCCACCCCGACTTTTGACACCATTGAAGCACAGGCAAGCTACGGTATTGGCCTGCAAGTAGGACAGCAACTGAGCGAGTCTGGTTTGCAGGGTTTACTGCCGGAAGCACTGGTTGCCGGTATCGCTGATGCGCTGGAAGGCAAACAGCCTGCTGTGCCAGTAGATGTTGTGCATCGTGCGCTGCGTGAAATCCACGAACGTGCTGACGCCGTACGTAAAGAGCGTTTTGCGGCAATGGCTGCCGACGGTGTGAAATACCTGGAAGAAAACCGTGAAAAAGAAGGCGTGAACAGCACCGAATCCGGCCTGCAATTCCGCGTTCTGACCCAGGGCGAAGGCGCTATCCCAGCACGTACTGACCACGTTCGCGTACACTACACGGGCAAACTGATCGACGGTACTGTTTTCGACAGCTCCGTAGCGCGTGGCGAACCGGCTGAGTTCCCAGTAAACGGCGTGATCGCTGGCTGGATTGAAGCCCTGACCCTGATGCCAGTTGGCTCTAAATGGGAACTGACCATCCCTCACAACCTGGCTTACGGCGAGCGCGGCGCTGGCGCGTCCATCCCGCCATTCAGCACCCTGGTCTTTGAAGTCGAGTTACTGGAAATCCTGTAATTCTCGCCTTTATCCTCTCTCCGCCTGGGGAGAGGATACAAACTCCTGAAGTTAGACAAATGTTGGAATTTAATCTTGCAAACGCAATGATTGCGTGTATTTTTGTGAGCTGTTTCCCATAGGTGAGGTGATATAACACCCACTTTAAACATAAAATTAACATTATATTTAAATCATAGTATTCATCCCTCCGATTCTTACCTAATATCGAGACATCCTATGAATAGGATAGTCTTGCATGACGACATTAAAGGCCAATAGAGCCCGCACAACACAGACAGAAACAACAGGAAGAAAATCACATGGTTGATCAGATAAAAGTCGCTGCTGCAGAGCAGGAGCCGGCTGAACGATCGCTACGGCGAAACCTCACTAACCGGCATATTCAGCTTATTGCCATTGGCGGCGCTATTGGTACCGGGCTGTTTATGGGCTCCGGGAAAACTATCAGTCTCGCTGGGCCGTCGATTATTTTCGTTTATATGATAATCGGCTTCATGCTGTTCTTCGTTATGCGCGCGATGGGCGAGCTGCTGCTCTCCAATCTGGAATACAAGTCATTTAGCGACTTCGCCGCTGACCTGCTTGGCCCGTGGGCGGGCTACTTTACTGGCTGGACATATTGGTTCTGCTGGGTGGTGACCGGAATGGCGGACGTCGTGGCAATTACCGCTTACGCCCAATTCTGGTTCCCAGGGCTATCTGACTGGGTCGCCTCACTGGCGGTAGTCCTGCTGCTGCTGGGCCTGAACCTCGCCACCGTCAAAATGTTCGGTGAGATGGAGTTCTGGTTTGCGATGATCAAAATCGTCGCGATTGTGGCGCTGATTGTCGTTGGCCTGGTGATGGTGTTGATGCACTTTAAATCCCCAACCGGCGTAGAAGCCTCATTTGCTCACCTGTGGAACGATGGCGGCTGGTTCCCGAAAGGGATTAGTGGCTTCTTTGCAGGCTTCCAGATAGCGGTGTTCGCGTTTGTCGGTATTGAGCTGGTAGGGACGACCGCTGCTGAAACCAAAGACCCGGAAAAATCGCTGCCACGCGCCATTAACTCCATTCCGATTCGTATCATCATGTTCTACGTGTTTGCGCTGATCGTGATTATGTCGGTAACGCCGTGGAGTTCGGTGGTTCCGGATAAAAGCCCGTTCGTTGAGTTGTTCATGCTGGTCGGCTTACCGGCGGCGGCGAGCATCATCAACTTTGTGGTGCTAACGTCTGCCACTTCGTCGGCCAACAGCGGCGTGTTCTCAACCAGCCGTATGCTGTTTGGTTTAGCGCAGGATGGCGTTGCGCCAGGCCTGTTCGCGAAGCTCTCTAAACGTGCCGTGCCGGCAAAAGGGCTGACCTTCTCCTGCATCTGCCTGCTGGGCGGTGTGGTGATGTTAATGGTTAACCCAAGCGTGATTGCTGCCTTTACGATGATCACCACCGTTTCTGCTATCCTGTTCATGTTCGTCTGGACGATTATTCTGTGCTCCTACCTGGTGTACCGTAAAAAACGTCCACACCTGCATGAGAAATCGATCTACAAAATGCCGCTGGGCAAAGTGATGTGCTGGGTGTGCATGGTGTTCTTCGCCTGTGTTCTGGTGCTGCTGACGCTGGAGGCGGATACCCGTGAAGCGCTGATGGTGACTCCAATTTGGTTCATCGTGCTGGGCTTAGGCTGGATGTTCCTGCGCAACAAAAAGCGGGTTAATTAAACCGCCGTACAGGCATACACTTAAGCGCCCTTCGGGGCGCTTTTTTGTTTTTGCGGTACGCCTCGTGGAAGCTCACCGCTGAGCGTGATAGCGTGCCCGCCAAACCCCAACGCGTATGGAGATAAGATGCGTCAGAGAACGATTGTGTGCCCAATAATTCAGAACGAAGGCGAATTTTTGTTATGTAAGATGGCTGACGATCGCGGCGTGTTCCCCGGCCAGTGGGCGATATCCGGCGGCGGAATGGAAGCGGGTGAAACGATGGAACAGGCGTTAAGGCGCGAAATTCGCGAGGAGCTGGGCGATGCCCTGGAAATCACCGAGGTAACGCCGTGGACGTTTCGTGACGACGTGCGGGTAAAAACCTATGCCGACGGCTCAACCGAGCAAATCTACATGATTTATCTCATCTTCGACTGCGTAAGCGCTAATCGTGATGTGACGTTTAACGAGGAGTTTCAGGAGATTGCCTGGGTAAAACCCGAAGCGTTGGCCGGAATGGATTTGAACGTGGCGACGCGGGAAACCTTTCGCCAAAAAGGGCTGCTGGCATAAAACCGCCGCCTCCGATAGTGGGAGGCGGCAGAAGGCTTATTCCCCGGCGAGCGCGCGCGGGAACAGCACGTTGTTTTCGAGGCTGATGTGCTCCATCAGGTCGTCAATCATTTCATTAATGCCGTTATACATCGCTTTCCAGGTGGTGCAGGCTTCCGGTGGAATGGTCACGTTCTGAGTCGTATGCTTGATAACTTCCAGCAGTTCACCCGCATCATCGTGCTCGCTTTCCATCACGCTGATTGGCCCCATCGCCTGGCTGCCCATGCCTTGTTTGATCATCGGGAACAGGATCTGCTCCTCTTTCATCATGTGGCTGGAAAGCTCCTGGTGCAGCATGGTCAGATATTTCGCCAGGCCTTTTGGTACGTTAGGCTTGTCGGCGTGCACGCGTTCGACTTTGGTGGCCTGTAAAATCAGTTCCGGCAACTGCTCGCGGTGGCGGTCATGGTAACGCACCACGATGTGGTCGATGATTTCGCCCAGCGGCGCGCTGCGCCAATCTTTCTCTACTGGCTCTTCTGCCAGTTTTGCCAGCTCGGCTTCAATCACGGCAACATCCAGATCTTTACGATCTGCCGCTCGGCCCAGCGTCTGCTTGCCGCCGCAGCAGTAGTCCATATCGTATTTACGGAACAGCGCAGATGCGCGCGGAATGGAGAGCGCCAGCTCACCTAATGGTTGGTCGCGAAAGGCCATAGCAGTTACCTCGTCATCAATAATATAAGATGTATTTTAAATACATCTTTAAGGCGAAGATATACCCCTTTAGAGGGGGTGGGATTGAGTGACGGTTATCACAAAAATTTATTGTTGCTTTAACATACTGAATATTATTAGAAATGACGGATAACCCGCCCTGGTTGGACCTGAATCGATTAAATAAGCCCGTCGTACTGCCGATAGTGAGACTTCAGATCACCTGCATTAAAAAGGCATACGATGTTCAAAAGAATAAAAGTTATTACTGTACTGATTATCGTGCTGTTCGCGCTGGGCGCGATGCAGCTTATTTCTGCGGGCGTTTTTGTTCGCGCGCTGGATAACGATAAGCAGAACTTTACTGTCTCGCAGCTCTCCAGCCAGAACGTGGCGGAGTTCACCGATGCGTGGATCAGTCTCAACCAGGCCCGCGTGACCCTTAACCGTGGCATGTTGCGCCTGCAAGGCAGCATGGCGACGAGCCTTAACGGCGGCGAATTGAAAACGCTGGTTGATACCGCCAATAATCTGCTGGCGGAGGCAAAAAATCACTACGACAAATACTACGCGCTACCGGAAACACCGGGGATCAACGAGCAACTGTCGGATAGGCTAGAGAAAGAGTACGGCGTTTATTCCACGACGCTCGCCAGAATGAACGAACTGCTGGCAGAGGGAAAACTGGAAGAGATGTTCAAGCAGAATGCGGAACAAAAACAGGTGGCGATGCAGTCGGTTTACCGCGAATGGCGTACAGCGCAGGCTGCGCTGACCCAGGCGGGCATTCAGCAAAATGAAAGCGACTACTACAATATTTTATGGGCGCTGGCGGGCATTATGCTGCTGGTGGTGGCGACGATTGTGGTGAGCTGGCTGTCGATGCAGCGCGTGCTGTTGAAACCGCTGCACACCGTTATGGCGCACATCCGCCATATTGCCGAAGGCGATCTGACCAGCAACATCAATACCGAAGGCAGCAATGAAATGGCGTTGCTCGCTCGCAACGTCAACGAAATGCAGCAGTCGCTTGCCACAACGGTTGGCGTGGTGCGTGAAGGCGCAGACACCATCTACACCGGTGCGGGGGAAATCTCGGCGGGCAGTAATGACCTTTCTTCTCGTACCGAACAGCAGGCCGCTTCGCTGGAAGAAACGGCGGCCAGCATGGAGCAACTGACCGCTACGGTGAAACAGAACGCCGACAACGCGCGTCAGGCCACGCAACTGGCGAAAAATGCCTCCGCAACGGCGCAGAAAGGCGGCAATGTCGTGGATGGCGTTGTGCGCACGATGGACGATATCGCCGCCAGCTCAAGCAAAATTGCACAGATCACCAACGTGATTGACGGCATCGCCTTCCAGACCAATATTCTGGCGCTGAACGCGGCGGTAGAAGCCGCACGCGCCGGTGAACAGGGGCGTGGTTTTGCGGTAGTAGCAGGAGAAGTGCGCACTCTGGCGCAGCGCAGCGCGCAGGCGGCGAAAGAGATTAAGGCCCTGATTGATGATTCTGGTCATCGGGTCAACGCCGGTACCGCACTGGTGCATGAGGCGGGTGAAACAATGGCGGAGATCGTCAGCGCCGTCACCCGCGTGACCGATATCATGGGTGAGATTGCTTCGGCCTCTGATGAGCAGAGTCGGGGAATCGATCAGGT
>JBOFJM010000250.1:0-3113 GCA_051656825.1 Kluyvera sp. | reverse complement strand
GGTCTTTGCCGTTCGTCTGGACACCTTCCCGGCAGAAAAACGCCAACAGGTATTTTACATCGGCACTAATCAGCCGGATGTATTGACCGAAATTCGTCGCCATATTCTGGCTGAATTTAACAATCTGCCGGTCGCGGGCGAGTATATGCACCGCGATATTTACGATATCGCCGAGCAGTACGGTAAAGACACTTTCTTGATGATCGACAAGCTCGGCACCGACAAAATGCCGTTCTTCTTCACGCTCAAAGGCCGTGCCGACGCGGCGCTGGAGAAAGTGTCGCTGTTCAAACCGCACTTCACCGACCGTTTTATGCAGAAACTGGGGCACGTTTTCCCCGCTCACCTGCCAGAGCGGATGAAAATCTGGCGTGATAAATACGAGCATCATCTGCTGCTGAAAATGTCCGGCGATGGTATTGATGAAGCGCAAAGCTGGCTTGCCGAGTACTTTAAACAGGCCGAAGGAGATTTCTTCGTCTGTACGCCGGAAGAAGGCAGCAAAGCGTTTCTGCACCGCTTCGCCGCTGCGGGCGCGGCGATTCGCTACCAGGCGGTTCACGCCGATGAAGTGGAAGATATTCTGGCGCTGGATATTGCGCTACGCCGTAACGACACCGAATGGTTTGAGCACCTGCCTGCGGAAATCGACAGCAAACTGGTTCACAAACTCTATTACGGCCACTTTATGTGCCATGTTTTCCATCAGGATTACATCGTTAAGAAAGGTGTAGACCCGCATGAAGTGAAAGAGCAAATGCTGGCGCTGCTGCGCGAGCGCGGGGCGCAATATCCGGCAGAGCATAATGTCGGGCATCTGTATGAAGCCAACGAAAACCTGAAACGTCACTACCGTGAAAATGACCCGACCAACAGCATGAACCCTGGGATTGGCAAAACCAGTAAGCTGAAATATTGGGGTGAAAAGCAGGACGTGTAGTGCGTGAAGAGAGTGCATGAGGAAAGATAAGCCACGCCCAGCGAATACTGGGAGTGGCTTTAACGATTAATCGTCCTGAGTGGTTTTCCCACTTTTCTGGGCTTTGGCGATAGCGCCTTCCACCTGGGATTCTTTCTGCTTTTTATAGCTCAGCGCCGCAGCAGGAACTGGCATCACTTTTCCGGTTTCTACCCATGTGCGCAGACGGCTGGCATCGGCAAAATGGGTATATTTGCCGAACGCATCCATCACCACCATCGCCACCGGACGGTTATTCATCACGGTGCGCATCACCAGACAGTGACCTGCGGCATTAGTAAAGCCGGTTTTGGTCAACTGAATACTCCAGTTATCGCGGTAAACCAGATGGTTAGTATTGCGGAACGGCAGTGAATACGACGGGTTAGCAAAGGTGGCCGTATCTTCTTTCGTGGTGCTTAACTGGCCCAACAGCGGATAGCTTTTGGTGGCAATCAGCATTTTGGTCAGGTCACGCGCGGTCGAAACGTTATGAATCGACAGCCCCGTCGGCTCGACGTAGCGCGTGTGCGTCATGCCCAGCGCTTTGGCTTTGGCATTCATGGCGCGGATAAATGCGTCATAACCGCCTGGATAATGGTGCGCAAGGCTTGCCGCCGCGCGGTTTTCTGACGACATCAGCGCCAACAGCAGCATATTTTTACGGCTGATTTTGCTGTTAAGGCGCACACGAGAATAAATGCCTTTCATCTCTGGCGTGCGGCTGATATCCACGGTCAGCATTTCATCCAACGGTAAATGCGCGTCCAACACCACCATCGCGGTCATCAGCTTGGTGATTGAAGCAATAGGGCACACCAGATCCGGCTGGTTGGCATAAATGACTTTATTGGTATTCAGGTCAACAATCATCGCGCTACCGGAGGCAATTTCCGGCTGCGAGGCCACGGCAGAGACAGCCGTTTTGGCACTGGCCTGAGGTGCAAAAGGCACAGCCAGCACTAACGCTAAGCTGAGCAGGGAAACGCGAAATTTCTGCATGGTGAGTATTCTGGTGGTTATTTATGCACATTATGATAGACAACCGCTTCGCGGCACGGGCGGCGAAGCGGAATATCCCATCATAGCGCGGACTGCGCGATATCTACCAGAAAATAATAGTGAATAAATGCTGCATTACTGGCGCTTTAAAATTCACGCCAGCAATGCATTTAATGACTAGAACATTCGATAACCATAGCCCCACAGCACCACGGTCAGTGCCAGCAAGACTTCAAGTACCAGCACACCAATCGCCAGCGTTGAACTGGCAAAGCTCAGCCCTTCTTCGCGGTTAATATTCAGGAAGGTAGGAATGCCGACGTACAGCAGATAACCGGTGTAAAACAGTGCCACCGTCCCCACCAGCGCACACAGCCAAACCAACGGAAACAGCGCCACAATACCGCTCAGGAAAATCGGCGTGGCAACATAGCCCGCAAACACCATGCAGCGTTTTAGCGATGGGCGATTCGGATAATGACGCGCCATCCACCAGATGACCCGCCCCATCACCGCGACACCGACCAGCATCAAAGCATAAAACAGCACAGCCAGCCCCAGCCCTGTCATCAGCGAAAGCCTGACGACTGTGCCTTCGCCAAAATTCCAGCCGAGCTGCGTAGTGCCGATAAAGGCGCAGACCACTGGAATCGCCGCCATGATTAGCACGTGATGCACAAAGTGGTGAGAAACCGTTTCGTTCTCACTGCGTATAACATGCATTTCTCTATCTGGGTGGGAGAATAATCCCCATACATGGTTCATAACGCCTCCTCAGCGCGGCTCGCTACCACGTTGTACTAAGTATAATTCATGTAAATAGATTGTTTTATGTACAACGCAAAAAACGCAGCCGCCGCAGTTATTGCACCAGGGGGTATGATTAAAGGTATGTCGTGGTAAGGAGTATGTGTTTGTATGGATATCAATAACCTGATTTCCCATTATGGTTACGCCGCGCTGGTGCTCGGCAGTATGGCGGAAGGTGAAACCATCACGTTGCTTGGCGGCGTGGTGGCACACCAGGGTCTATTGAAGTTTCCGCTGGTCGTGATTTCGGTGGCGCTGGGCGGGATGATTGGCGATCAGGTGCTGTATCTGTTGGGCCGTCGATTTGGTGGACGGTTACTCAAGCGCTTTTCGCGCCATCAGG
>JBOFJM010000249.1:0-1778 GCA_051656825.1 Kluyvera sp. | reverse complement strand
CACATCGATTTTACCAATATCCGCCCCAACCAGCCCGACATCACCGGTTAACGCGCCCAGCACATCGCCCGCGCGCATTTTGGCCTTCTTGCCGCCATCGATGCATAACGTCGCCATCTCCGCCGCCAGTGGCACAATGCGGTTTTTGCCTGGCTCCGGCATCCAGTTCAGTTTCAGTTGCAGCATTTCAGCGAGAATATTCGCGCGCTGTGCCTCTTCCGGGGCGCAGAAGCTCACGGCTAAACCGCTGTTACCTGCGCGCGCGGTACGGCCAATACGGTGTACGTGCACTTCCGGGTCCCACGCCAGCTCATAGTTCACGACCATCACCAGCGATTTAATATCTAAACCACGGGCGGCAACGTCGGTCGCCACCAGGATGCGCGCGCTGCCGTTCGCAAAACGCACCAGCGTTTGGTCACGGTCACGCTGCTCAAGGTCGCCATGCAGCACGATAGTGCTCTGCCCTGCGGCATTCAGCTCCTCGTAAACGGCCTGGCAATCTTTTTTGGTGTTACAGAACACCACACACGAGGCCGGTTGATGCTGGCTGAGCAACTGCTGCAACAGTGCGATTTTGCCGTGGCGTGGCACATCGAAAAACTGCTGTTCAACGGCTGGCAGCGCATCTACGCTATCAATTTCGATGGTTTCCGGTGAACGCTGTACGCGCCCGCTAATTGCGGCAATCGCCTCCGGCCAGGTGGCGGAGAACAGCAGCGTCTGGCGTGAGGCCGGAGCAAAGCGGATCACTTCATCAATCGCGTCGCTAAAGCCCATATCCAGCATTCTGTCTGCTTCATCCATCACCAGCGTTTGCAGCGCATCCAGCGACACCGTGTTTTTTTGCAGATGATCCAGCAGGCGGCCTGGAGTGGCGACAATAATGTGCGGTGGATGTTGCAGGGAGTCTCGCTGTGCGCCAAACGGTTGGCCGCCGCAGAGGGTCAGCACTTTAATATTCGGCAGGTAACGCGCCAGACGGCGAATTTCACCGGCGACCTGGTCGGCCAGTTCACGGGTGGGACAGAGTACTAACGACTGTGTCTGATACAGGCCGGCATCAATGCGTTGCAGCAGACCCAGGCCGAATGCAGCCGTTTTGCCGCTGCCGGTTTTTGCCTGCACGCGCACGTCCTTTCCAGCAAGAATAGCTGGCAGCGACGCCGCCTGAACCGGAGTCATGGAGAGGTAGCCCAGGTCGTTGAGGTTGTCTATCTGGGAGGCTGGCAGTGCATTCAGGGTGGCAAAAGCGGTCACAATTTTTTCTCGCGAATTAGGGGCTAAAGTTCAGCAGGCGCGTATCCTCGCAGATCTCGCCGATCGATGCGACAATTAATCGTTCGCAGGAGTAAGGGTAGCGGAAAAAAGACAAAAAAAAGCCGACTATTCTAAGCCGGCGTCGTACGAATCAATTGTGCTATGCAGTAATTCAAAAAAAGGAAGTAAGACAATATGGAGCGCAACGCCCATCGCTTGACGTTGCATTCACCTGCGACATCGATATTGCCTCGAACGGGGTACGGGTTTATTGACCTCGCTCAAATTTAGTCGCGTTATCACTGTAAAACAGAATATAAAAGGTGATTTTTTACAACCAGTTACTGCGATGTAACCACCAAGTAACACCACCGATCAGCCCCACCAGCATAATACAAAACAGCGAGAAACCGAGATGCGAGCCGCCGCCGGGAATGCCTCCCAGGTTGACGCCAAACAGCCCGGTCAAAAATGTGCTCGGCAAAAAGACCATCGCCATCAAAGACATGGTGTAAGTG
>JBOFJM010000248.1:0-2457 GCA_051656825.1 Kluyvera sp. | reverse complement strand
ATTCCGCTGTGGGAATTTTATGGCGAGCAAGAAAATCTTTGGTGAAGGCTTTAGAGCCTTCCAGTTGTGCCGCGCCTTCGGTTGGGCCGAAGATTTTCAGCCCTGCAGCACGAAACGCATCGACAACGCCAATCACCAGCGGCGCTTCCGGGCCAACGATAGTCAGATCGATCTTCTCGTTTTGGGCAAAGCTCAACAGCGCGGGAATGTCGGTTACACCGATGGCGACGTTTTGCAGGGTTGGCTCCAGTGCCGTGCCCGCATTACCCGGCGCAACAAATACGGTATCAACCAAAGGCGACTGCGCCGCTTTCCAGGCCAGCGCGTGTTCGCGCCCGCCATTGCCAATCACTAATACTTTCATCGTCTGCTCCGTAGATTAATGGCGGAAGTGGCGCATATCGGTGAAGACCATCGCGATACCGTGCTCATCGGCGGCGGCAATCACTTCATCATCGCGGATAGAACCGCCAGGCTGGATAACGCAGCTCACGCCCGCCGCAGCGGCAGCATCAATCCCATCGCGGAACGGGAAGAAAGCATCGGACGCCATCGCGGAACCTTTTACTTCCAGACCTTCGTCAGCGGCTTTGATACCGGCGATTTTGGCAGAATAAACGCGGCTCATCTGGCCTGCGCCTATCCCGATAGTCATGTTTTCTTTGGCATAAACAATGGCGTTGGATTTCACGAACTTCGCCACTTTCCAGCAGAACAGCGCATCGCGCAGCTCTTGCTCGGTTGGCTGACGTTTGGTGACGACGCGCAGTTCGCTTTCGCCCACCATACCCAGGTCGCGGTCCTGAACCAGCAGACCGCCGTTAACGCGTTTGAAATCCAGGCCCGCAACGCGCTGCGCCCACTGGCCGCAGGTCAGAACGCGAACGTTCTGCTTGGCAGCGGTGATTTTCAGCGCTTCGTCTGTGGCTGAAGGGGCCATGATCACCTCAACAAACTGGCGAGAGATAATCGCTTGTGCGGTTTCGGCATCCAGCTCGCGGTTAAACGCGATGATGCCGCCGAATGCGGAGGTAGGGTCGGTTTTGTACGCGCGATCATAGGCGTCAAGAATAGAGGTGCTGACCGCCACGCCGCACGGGTTAGCGTGCTTAACGATGACACACGCTGGCTCGGAGAACTCTTTCACGCACTCCAGTGCAGCGTCGGTGTCGGCGATATTGTTGTAAGAGAGCGCTTTACCCTGCACCTGCGTTGCGGTGGCAACCGAAGCCTCTTTTACATTCTCTTCTATATAGAAGGCAGCCTGCTGGTGGCTGTTTTCGCCGTAGCGCATATCCTGCTTCTTAATGAAGTTCAGGTTCAGCGTACGTGGGAAGCGACCTGCGGCTTCCTGGCTTTCACCGTGATAGGCCGGAACCATACTGCCGAAGTAGTTGGCAATCATGCTGTCGTAAGCGGCGGTGTGTTCGAAGGCTTTGATGGCGAGGTCGAAACGGGTTTCCAGCGTCAGGGAACCTTCGTTGGCGTCCATCTCTTTAATAATGGCGTCGTAGTCGCTGCTCTTCACCACGATCGCAACATCTTTATGGTTCTTGGCAGCAGAGCGCACCATAGTTGGGCCGCCGATATCGATATTCTCTACGGCATCTTCCAGCGAGCAGCCTTCGCGGGCGACGGTCTCGGCGAACGGATACAGGTTAACGACTACCATATCGATAGGCTGGATGTGGTGTTGTTCCATAATCGCATCATCCTGGCCGCGACGACCGAGAATGCCGCCGTGTACTTTTGGATGCAGGGTCTTCACGCGTCCATCCATCATTTCCGGGAGGCCGGTGTAATCGGAAACTTCGGTCACTGGCAGGCCTTTCTCTGCTAACAGGCGCGCAGTGCCACCTGTAGACAGCAGCTCCACTCCACGTGCAGAAAGTGCCTGAGCGAATTCGATGATACCGGCCTTGTCAGAAACACTGAGCAGAGCGCGGCGGACTGGACGACGTTGTTGCATGGTAAATCCCCTGGATTTGACTATTACAGAGAGCGTTAGGTGAATTCTTGGATAAAAACTCAGCTAACGCCCCTTACGGGGCATCGTTATTTTGCGGTGGCATTGTAACGAAAACGTTTGCGCAACGCTCGCGAATTTTTCTCTTTCCTTTTGTTCCTCTTTTTTACCCTACGTATAAAGGCTAAGAGAGCGCGATAGAGGGCGGTGAGGGCATCGATTTGTGGATAACTCTGTGTGTAAATGGGTATAAAGCGGGGTTCTGCTGGGGATTGCAGCAGTCAGTCATTTTTCTGCAATTTAGGGGTTGCGGACTCTCGGGAACTCCCTATAATGCGCCTCCATCGACACGGCGGATGTGAATCACTTCACACCAGATAGCCGGTTCGGTTGAAGAGAAAAAATCCTGAAATTCAGGGTTGACTCTGAAAGAGGAAAGCGTATTATACGCCACCTCGTAACGGTGAGCTTAACGCCGCGTTGCACTGCTC
>JBOFJM010000247.1:0-4037 GCA_051656825.1 Kluyvera sp. | reverse complement strand
CGGCGGTGTGGTATTTGGGTGCTTCGCAGGTCGGACCTACTGGTGGCCCAAAGCCTTTGGCTTCACCCTGAACGAAACCTGGGGCAAACGCGCTTTCTGGTTCTGGATAATCGGCTTCTTCGTGGCGTTTATGCCGCTGTACGTGCTGGGCTTCATGGGCATGACCCGTCGCCTCAGCCAGCAGATTGACCCACAGTTCCACCCAATGCTGGTGATTGCAGCCTGCGGTGCGGCGCTGATCGCCTGCGGTATCCTGTGCCAGCTGATTCAGTTCTACGTGTCTATTCGCGACCGCGAGCAGAACCGTGACCTGACCGGTGACCCGTGGGGCGGCCGTACGCTGGAGTGGGCAACGTCTTCCCCGCCTCCATTCTATAACTTTGCCATTGTGCCGCAGATTCATGAGCGTGACGCATTCTGGGAAATGAAAGAAAAAGGCGAAGCGTACAAACAGCCTGCGAAATATGAAGAAATTCATATGCCTAAAAACAGCGGTGCTGGCATCGTGATTGCCGCCTTCGCCACTATCTTTGGCTTCGCCATGATCTGGCATATCTGGTGGCTGGCGATTGTTGGCTTTGCTGGCATCGTCATCACCTGGATTATCAAAAGTTTTGACGAGGACGTGGATTACTACGTGCCGGTTGCAGAAGTCGAAAAACTGGAAAATCAGCATTTCGATGAGATTTCTAAGGCAGGGCTGAAAAATGGCAACTGATACTCTGGCGCATAATGCCCACGCGCACGAACACGGGCACCACGATACAGGGCCGATGAAGATCTTCGGCTTCTGGATCTACCTGATGAGCGACTGCATTATCTTCGCCAGTCTGTTCGCGACCTATGCCGTTCTGGTGAACGGCACGGCGGGCGGCCCGACCGGTAAAGATATTTTTGAACTGCCGTTCGTTCTGGTTGAAACCGCACTGCTGCTATTCAGCTCCATCACCTACGGCATGGCGGCTATCGCCATGTACAAAAACAACAAGAGCCAGGTTGTTTCCTGGCTGGCGCTGACCTTCCTCTTCGGGGCAGGGTTCATCGCGATGGAACTGTATGAATTCCATCACCTGATTGTTGAAGGTATGGGCCCGGATCGCAGCGGCTTCCTGTCAGCGTTCTTCGCGCTGGTCGGGACTCACGGTCTGCACGTTACCTCCGGTCTTATCTGGATGGCAGTGCTGATGGTGCAGATTTCCCGTCGCGGGCTGACCAGCACTAACCGCCCCCGTATCCTGTGCCTGAGCCTGTTCTGGCACTTCCTGGATGTGGTGTGGATCTGCGTGTTCTCAGTTGTTTACCTGATGGGGGCGATGTAATGAGTCATTCTACCGATCATAGCGGCGCTTCTCACGGCAGCGTGAAGAGCTACATGACAGGCTTTATCCTGTCGATCATCCTGACGGTTATCCCGTTCTGGATGGTGATGACAGGATCGGCGTCGCCAGCAGTCATTCTGGGGACCATTCTGGTGACGGCTGTAGTGCAGATCCTGGTACACCTGGTGTACTTCCTGCACATGAACAGCAAGTCTGACGAAGGCTGGAACCTGACCGCGTTTGTCTTTACCGTGATAATCATTGCCATCGTGGTGGTAGGTTCAATCTGGATTATGTGGAACCTGAACTACAACATGATGGTTCACTAAGAGCGGCGAGTATGTTTAAGCGATACCTGCAAGTAACGAAGCCTGGCATCATTTTTGGCAACCTGATCTCCGTGATCGGCGGTTTCCTGCTGGCCTCCAAAGGCCACATTGATTACCCGCTGTTCGCCTGGACCTTGATCGGCGTGTCTCTGGTGGTCGCCTCGGGTTGTGTTTTCAACAACTACATCGATCGTGACATCGACCGTAAGATGGAACGGACGAAAAACCGAGTGCTGGTTAAGGGACTGATTGCACCAAAAACGTCGCTGGTCTACGCCACCTTGCTGGGTCTCGCTGGCTTCATGCTGCTGTGGTTCGGCGCGAATCCCCTCGCCTGCTGGCTGGGGGTGATGGGGTTCGTGGTTTATGTCGGCGTTTACAGCCTGTACATGAAGCGCCACTCTGTCTACGGCACGTTGATTGGCTCTCTCTCCGGCGCAGCGCCGCCGGTGATTGGCTACTGCGCGGTTACGGGCGATTTTGACAGCGGAGCATTGATTCTGCTGGCGATTTTCAGCCTGTGGCAGATGCCTCACTCCTACGCTATCGCGATTTTCCGCTTCAAGGATTATCAGGCAGCGAACATCCCGGTTCTGCCGGTGGTGAAAGGCATTTCGGTCGCCAAAAACCATATCACGCTGTACATCGTGGCCTTTGCTGTCGCCACGCTGATGCTCTCTCTGGGCGGTTACGCCGGGTATAAATACCTGGTGGTCGCGGCAGCGGTGAGCGTTTGGTGGCTCGGCATGGCGCTGCGCGGTTACAAAGTGGAAGATGATAAAGTCTGGGCGCGCAAGCTGTTCGGCTTCTCCATCATCGCCATTACCGCGCTCTCGGTGATGATGTCCGTAGACTTTATGGTTCCGAACTCACAAAGCCTGCTGACTTACGTCTGGTAAGGCTTTATCGGATCCCCTAAAACCCGCTTCGGCGGGTTTTTTATTGTCTGCACATGCCATCGCGATACAACAAATCATCCTCTGGCGCATTCGGTATCAACCTAACTCACCAGCATGGCCTGTGCGCTATAGAGTAGATCCAAATGATCGCAGCACAGCGCCTCTAACGACGTGCGCGACTGATGGCTGGTTAAGCTCAACGCCCCCCAATACAGCCCTTCCCTGTCGGCAAGCGGCACAGCGACCACCAGCATACCAATCTCAAACTCCTGTTCGATGGTGGCGAAACCTTGCTGGCGCACCCGCGCAATCCGCGCCATCAGCTCATTCACATCCGTCACCGTATAAGGCGTACGCTGCTCACGAGTGATACGGTGCAATACCGCTTCGCACTCGGCTTCCGGCAGCGAGGCCAGCCACAAACGCCCACCGGCAGTACAGTGCACCGGCACGCGCTCACCCAAGCGTACCGAGGTTGAGTTAAACGGCGTGTGCTTGCTACGAGCGATATATACCAGTTCGTTGTCATCAATCACCCCCACCGACGCATGTTCCTCGGTGCGGCTGGCGACGTACTCCACAATCGGCCTCACCATCCGGGGAAACTGGGCCGAGTCAACATACGCCTGCCCCAAACGCAGCGTTTTAGCCGTCAACCAATAGTGGCGGCCATCAGTCTCCAGATACCCCTCATGCACCAGCGTCAGGAAAAAACGGCGCGCGGCGCTTTGCGTTAATCCGCTCATTTTTGCCGCCTGCGGCACGGTTAATCGGGGCGTCGTCTTTGAAAAAAGCTGAATCAACGCCAACCCTTTTTGCAGCCCCACGATCAGGTCACGCTGGTGTATCTCGTTTTGCATAGTTGTTCACACTTTAGCAACATAAAGAGTCATTTACTGCGATTATCGCACTGTCGGTGCGATTAACAACCAACCCGTCCGAATTCTGCGTTGTCGCTCACCGCTTCCGCTGAAATACTCAAGCAACAATTAATTAACATTTGAGGTGAGCAATGGTCAGCGGATTTACTCAAGTCGTCGCCGTTATCGGGCATCCTATTACCCAAGTGAAATCACCGGATAACTTTAACCACTACTTTGCAGGCCACGGCATAGACACCGTGATGATCCCGGTAGATATCGCACCGCAAGCCGTCGCCGACTACCTCAACGCCCTGCGTGGCTGGCACAACATGAGCGGTATTTTGGTCACCGTACCGCATAAACAGCGCGTTGCCGGGCTGCTGGACTCGCTGACACCGCGCGCACGCCATCTCAATGCGGTGAACTGCGTGCGCAAACTGCCGGACGGGCGTTTAGAAGGCGACATGCTGGATGGCGTCGGTTTTCAACGTGCCGCAGAAAGCCACCATTTTAAGCCTGCCGGTAAACGAGCTCTGCTTTCTGGCTGCGGCGGCGTTGGCAGCGCCATCGCCTGGGGGCTGTGTGAAGCCGGTATCCATAGCCTCGCGCTGTACGATCGCGACGACG
>JBOFJM010000246.1:0-2067 GCA_051656825.1 Kluyvera sp. | reverse complement strand
CGTTTTCACACCAATGCACCGCTGGTTGACGCGCCGCAGGAGGCGACATTTGCCGTCTCTAATGGCGCAATCAGCAGCGAACAGCTCAACGCGCTGTCCAGCGGCAGCGCGGTGACGCCAGAGTCCGGCGCGACGCTGATTGTGCAAGTCGCCAGCCTCAGCGGCGGACGTATGCTACGCCTGACCGGCGCGGGTATCGCCGAAGAACGCATGATTGCCCCGCAGTTGCCCGAATGCATTATTCACGAACTCACCGAACGCCCACACCCGTTCCCGCTTGGTATCGACTTAATTCTGACCTGTGGCGAACGTCTGCTGGCTATTCCGCGAACCACACATGTTGAGGTGTGCTGATGTACGTAGCCGTTAAAGGGGGCGAAAAGGCGATTGACGCCGCCCATGCGCTTCAGGAAAACCGCCGCCGGGGCGACACTCGCCTGCCCGAACTCAGCGTCACGCAAATAGAACAGCAGCTTAATCTCGCCGTTGACCGAGTGATGACCGAAGGCGGCATTGCCGATCGCGAACTGGCAGCGTTGGCGCTAAAACAAGCCAGCGGCGATAACGTCGAGGCTATTTTTCTGCTGCGCGCGTACCGCACTACGCTTGCCAGGCTGGCGGTCAGCGAGCCGATAGACAGCGCCAAAATGCGCCTGGAGCGACGGATTTCCGCCGTTTACAAAGACATTCCTGGCGGGCAACTGCTCGGCCCAACCTACGATTACACCCATCGCCTGCTGGACTTCACCCTGCTGGCGAATGGCGAAACGCCAACCCTCAGCGCCTGCGAAAGCGGGCAACAGCCAGCAGCGCACGTTTTCAACCTGTTAACGCAGCAGGGGCTGGCCAGAGCGGAAGCCGACAACGGCGAGCCGCCTGATGACATTACCCGCACACCGCCGGTTTATCCGTGTTCGCGCGCCTCGCGTTTGCAGCAACTGATGCGCGGCGACGAAGGCTATTTATTGGCGCTGGCCTACTCCACGCAGCGTGGCTACGGGCGTAATCACCCGTTCGCGGGCGAAATTTGCAGTGGTTACATTGACGTTGAAATCATGGCGGAAGAGGTAGGTTTTACGGTGAACGTCGGCGAACTGCTGATAACCGAGTGCGAAATGGTGAATGGTTTTATCGACCCGCCGGACGACGCGCCGCACTTCACCCGTGGCTATGGCCTGGCATTCGGCATGAGCGAGCGCAAAGCCATGGCGATGGCACTGGTCGATCGCGCTCTACAAGCGCCGGAATATGGCGAGCACGCGGTCGGCCCCGCGCAGGACGAAGAATTTGTGCTGGCGCACGCCGATAACGTCGAAGCCGCAGGCTTTGTCTCGCACCTCAAACTGCCGCACTACGTCGATTTCCAGGCCGAACTGGAGCTACTGAAACGCCTGCAACGGGAGCGCGAAAATGGCTAATTTGAGTGGGTATAACTTTGCTTATCTCGATGAGCAAACCAAACGCATGATTCGCCGCGCCATTCTGAAAGCGGTGGCGATCCCAGGTTATCAAGTGCCGTTCGGCGGGCGCGAAATGCCGATGCCCTACGGCTGGGGAACCGGCGGCATTCAGCTTACCGCCAGCATAATTGGCGAAGCCGACGTGCTGAAAGTGATTGATCAGGGCGCGGATGACACCACCAACGCCGTGTCGATTCGTCATTTCTTTAAGCGCGTAACTGGGGTTAACACCACCGAGCGCACGGAAGATGCGACGCTGATTCAGACCCGTCACCGCATTCCAGAAACGCCGCTGACGGAGGATCAGATCCTGATTTTTCAGGTGCCGATTCCTGAGCCGCTGCGCTTTATCGAGCCGCGCGAAACCGAAACCCGCACCATGCACGCGCTGGAGGAGTACGGCGTGATGCAGGTGAAACTGTATGAAGACATCGCCCGTTTCGGCCATATCGCCACCACCTACGCCTATCCGGTGAAGGTCAACCACCGCTATGTGATGGATCCGTCGCCGATTCCTAAATTCGATAATCCGAAAATGGACAGAATGCCCGCGCTGCAACTGTTCGGCGCGGGGCGTGAGAAGCGGATTTACGCCGTGCCGCCGTTT
>JBOFJM010000245.1:0-2197 GCA_051656825.1 Kluyvera sp. | reverse complement strand
TGGCGTTGAAAGCAGAGGATGCTGCATGATTGAGTTTGGCAACTTTTATCAGTTGATTGCTAAAAATCACCTTTCCCACTGGCTGGAAACCCTACCGGCGCAAATCGCTGCCTGGCGGCGAGAATCGCAGCATGGCTTGTTTAAGCAGTGGTCAAACGCCGTCGAATTCCTGCCAGAAATCACACCGTGGAAACTGGATTTGCTGCATAGCGTCACCGCTGAAAGCGAAACACCGCTGAGCGAAGGTCAGTTGAAGCGTATTGATACGCTGATGCGCAACCTGATGCCGTGGCGCAAAGGCCCTTACTCGCTGTACGGCGTGAATATCGATACCGAATGGCGCTCCGACTGGAAATGGGATCGCGTGTTGCCGCACTTGTCGGATCTCACCGGGCGTACCATTCTGGACGTGGGCTGTGGTAGCGGCTATCACATGTGGCGAATGATTGGTGCGGGCGCGCATCTGGCGGTTGGTATTGATCCAACTCAACTGTTCCTGTGCCAGTTTGAAGCGGTGCGTAAACTGCTCGGAAACGACCAGCGCGCGCACCTGTTGCCGCTGGGTATTGAGCAGCTTCCGGCGCTGAAAGCGTTTGATACCGTCTTCTCGATGGGGGTGTTGTATCACCGCCGTTCACCGCTGGAGCATCTCTGGCAGTTGAAAGATCAGTTGGTGAATGAAGGCGAGCTGGTGCTGGAAACGCTGGTCGTAGAAGGCGATGAAAATACCGTGCTGGTTCCGGGCGATCGCTACGCGCAAATGCGCAATGTCTACTTTATTCCGTCGGCGTTAGCGTTGAAAAACTGGCTGGAAAAATGTGGCTTTGTTGACGTGCGGATTGTCGATATGAGCGTGACCTCAACCGAGGAGCAGCGCCGCACCGAATGGATGGTGACCGAATCGCTTGCCGATTTCCTTGACCCGAACGACCCAACCAAGACCATCGAAGGCTACCCCGCGCCACTGCGCGCAGTGCTGATTGCCAAAAAACCGTAATCCGATGTCACCGAGCCTGATGGCGCTGCGCTTATCAGGCCTACGGAGTAATGTGCGTCACCGATGCAATGGTTTTGTAGGCCGGATAAGGCGTTCACGCCGCCATCCGGCACAAGATCACCGATAAAAAAAGGCCCCTGTTTAATGGGCAGGGGCCTGGTACAAGCAAGCATCATATTGGGCGATATGATGCGCGGTAAAAAACGAGCGCTACATGTGGCTTTCGATGATTGCCTTCATAGCAGCCACCGCCGCGCCATCGACGGCATAACGCAAATACTCATCAGCCTCAGGGTCAGTTGACATAGACAGCCCAGGATTGCGATAACGCATCTCGGAGGGCAGCCATTGCCCCGCTGAACTATGCACTTCTTTAACCCCTGCTTCGAGGAACAGCGACAGATTGCTCGCTCTCACCCCTGCACCGGCCATAATGTTTGGAGTATCAGGCCGGGCAATAAGTTCCCGAATTAATGAAATACCTTTTTCTGCCGACGGTTTTTGTCCTGAAGTCAGCACCCGCGCAATGCCTAATTCCGCAAGTTGTTCAATGGCTTGCTGTGGGTTCGCGCACATATCAAAAGCACGATGGAATGTGACGGCGAGCGACCCAGCAGCAACCATAATCTGCCGCATACGCGGTATATCCACCTCGCCTTCGGGGTTCAGGATACCGATGACCAGCCCCGGATAACCTAATTCGCGCACCGTTCGCACATCATCCAGCATGGCGGCAAATTCACCGTCGGTATAACAAAAGTCACCGCCGCGAGGGCGAATGATCGGATGAACGGGAATACTGACCCGCCGACGCGTGGCCTTGAGTACACCATAGGATGGCGTTAACCCGCCTTCCAACGGTGCGGCGCACAGTTCAATGCGGTCGGCCCCGTTCTGCTGCGCGATAACCGCGCATTCCGTGCTGTAACAGCAGATTTCCAACAATGCCATTTTCGTCTCCGTATTTCGTCAGCGTTAAATCATGCCATTGTTCCCATCAGCAGACCCCGCGTCAGTTCACATTGTTACACTGCCTGTTCGCTGGCGACGATATCTTCAATGGACCACGGATGAAATTTCACCGTGACATTACCGTCCGTCACCGCCAGCGTCGGGTTCGGCAAGCGCTCACGTTCGCCTTTCGGCGAACTGGTTTTCACGGCAATACCCGGCTGACTCAGGCCATCATCAGACAACAAG
>JBOFJM010000244.1:0-7191 GCA_051656825.1 Kluyvera sp. | reverse complement strand
CATCAGCTTACGGCGGCCCAGTTTATCGACCAGCGGTAAGGCGGCGAGCGTAAAGACCAGGTTGATAATGCCGGTTGCCACGATAGATTTCAGCGTGCCATTGATATCAAAGCCAGCGGAGGCAAAAATCTCCTGCGCATAGTTAAAGATGACGTTAATACCGCACCATTGCTGGAAGATAGCCAGCACCATACCGATAATCACAATGGGTTTAATCTGCGGCTGCAAAAGCGTAGACTAGGCGACCTTTTGGGTGTCTTTTTCCAGCGTGTGCATAATTTCATTCAGGGTTTGAGCGGCGTACTCTTTCGAGCCGATACGCTCAAGCATTTGGCGAGTCTTCTCTTTTTTGCCCGCTTTGGCTAACCAACGAGGTGATTCCGGGACAAAAAACATCAACACCAAAAATGCCAGCGCCGGAACCAGTTCAGCGCCAAACATCCAGCGCCAGCCTACCTGACCATTCCAGCTTTCAGCAATCATCTGTAACGATGCGCCGGGTTCTACCGGTTTAGCAATCAGCAGGTTAATCAGCTGCGCGCCCAGCACCCCGATCACGATAGTCAGTTGGTTTACCGCAACAAACCGCCCCCGTTTTTCCGCCGGGCTGACTTCGGCGATATAAAGCGGGCTGACGGCTGACGCCAGGCCAATCCCAACGCCACCGACAATACGGTAGATGACAAACATATCGAAGTGGCTGGCCATCGCCGTGCCCCAGGCGGAAGCACTAAACAGAATCGCCGCCAGAATAAGCGGCAGCTTGCGACCAAATTTATCCGCGCACCAACCAGAGATAAGCGCACCAAATATACAGCCCGCCAGCGCGGAACTCATCGCCCAGCCAGACTGTGCCGGGTCGGTAATGGAAAACCAGGCTTCATAAAAAGGCTTGGCTCCGCCAATCACCACCCAGTCATAACCAAACAATAAACCACCACAGGCAGCGACCAGACAAATCATCCAGACGTAGCCCATTTTCAAATTTTTCTGCGTGTTATTCATCATGATTCCTCTTTAAGGGAAACGCAGGGTGCAGGGTACTTCCGGTGGCGCCAGCGCCACCGGGATCACACGTTATTGAAAGAGAGAAGCCTTAAGCGCGTGACGAATCAGATGCGCTTTATCATGGGATGGATTCAGCGCCAGCAGCGCGTTTAACGCGGTTTCGCACTCGGCCCGATTCCCCAAACCTAAGTGACCCAGCGCGGTAATCAACAAACAGTGCTGGCGATGTTTCGCATCGGCTGGGGTATCAAGAACCACCAGATCCGGCAGCGATACGGCGAAGAAATCCGCTTCTGGCGGGGTTTGGGCCTGGCGCTCAACCCACGCGAGGAAACTGTGGAAATGACGTTCCGCTTGCGCCGTTTCGCCTAATGCGCGCAGCGCCATTCCCTGCCAGAACAGATAATCCACCGGCTGGTCGTTGTAATAACGCCCGGCATCTAACGTGCTATCGCCGCGCGTTGCCCGTTCAAAGCAGCGAGCCGCTTGCGCCTCGTTCCCTTGCAGCGATGCGCAGTGCCCCAGCAAATACCAGATATCGTTATCCGTCTGCCCCGGAAGACGCCCTTCGCCCAGGTTGTGCGGATAGCGCAGCGCCTGTTGCAACAAAGCGGCCGCCGCTTCTGGCTGTTGGCCTTCAATATGGGCTAAGGCGCGATGCAGGTGGTTAAGCAAGAATTGCCCGGTAACTTTGCCTTCGCCCCCTTCCCACGGATGGAATGTGCGCTCATTTAACACCTGCGCGGCAGCGGCGTAATGGCCTTTGACATGCCACAGGCTTAACAACTCGGCGCTTAAATCGTCACGCTTCAACGCCACCGACTTGCGAGACTCAAGCATACTCAGGCGCGCATCCACCGACTCCCCCGTCAGTTTCTTGAGGTAATCAAGCTCGAACAGGAAGCGGGCGTTTTCCGGCTCCAGCTCAACCGCCTGCTGTAAGTACGCCAGCGCGCGCGGTGCATCCTGATGTTTATTCCACACATAAATCCCCAGCAGACGGTGAACTGGCGCAAAAGTTGGCTCCAGCGCCAACGTGCCATTCCAACAGGCAACCGCATCGTCATAGCGACGTTTGCTATACCAGAAGCAGCCCAGCAGATAGCGGGCGAAAGCGTTATCCTGCAAGGTTTGCAGCATTTGCACTTCATTGAGGGTGTTCGGGAAGCGCACACGGTGGCGCAGACAAGCACGGGCGCGCTCAATCAGCGGCTGAGGGTTTTCGCTCAGTGACGCCAGCCACATCAGCGCCAGCGTTTCCTGGCTGTCCAGCAGTTGCAGCACCGCTTTAGCTTCAGCGCGCAAGCCCAAAGAAGTCAGCCACCCCGCCAGTTCACAGGCGTTAGTGCCACGGCGTCCCGTGACATCGATAAGCGCCTTTGCAGTGTCTGCGGTTGGGCTGATAGCCCAGCGGGCGTAATGCAGCACGTAGCTCAGCGGATACGCGCGAAGCTGTTGGCTAATGAAGGCTAACGCCTCGTCCTGACGCTCCAGTTTTGCCAGCGCCAGCGCTTTCAGCCCCATCGCCAGGTTATTGCTGGCATTAAATTGCAGGCTTAACGCCACTTTCTCCAGCGCCTCGGCATAGTCGCCTTTTTTCATTGCCAGACGCGCCAGCGACCAGAAGGCCGCATCGCGGCAGTCGCCGCTCCAGCTAGCTTTGTAGTAATGATCCCACGCCTGAGTGTCGTCGACCATCCGCTCAAGCGCAGTGGCAAGCAGCATACTGGCTTCGCCATTGCGCGGGTTTTTGTTCCACTGATGCGCGCGTTTGAGCGCCGCCTGAGCGCACGATTTTGCCTGTTCCCAGTCAGCGCTATTCAGCGCCTGCGTCCCTAACGCCACATTGTTGCGGTAATCCAGCGGATCCACTTCCAGCGCCCGACGGTAGTAATCACCGGCGTAGCGGCTGGCATGGTTGTACTGCTCTAAATGCTGGCCGATGAAATAGAGTTCATCGGTGTTGGTGAGATCCTGAGGGCGAGCCGGTGCGGTTGCCGCCGCCGGGAGCGGCGTCTCCTCGGCGATGTGTTCTTCGTAGCTCAGCAGTTCGCGCCCCGAAGCCTCTGTAACGCTCAGGGTGACACGCTCATAGCCGCCATCCGCCAGCGTAGTTTGCCAGCTTTGGCCCGGCTGTAGCGTCAGGCGCTGTTTGTGAATGGGCTGCCCTTGCGCGGAAATGACGACCTGCACATCATGCAACGGCGCGATGGCGTAGACCCCAACCGCCAACTGGTTACCGTCGCGTTCCAGGCGCATCGCCAGCTCCGTGCTGGCGTTTTGTACCATCCCCAGCTCGCTGTAAGGCAGAAAGTTTTGCACAAACACTTTCTCTTCATACGGCGCAAGCCAGGTGAAATCAGGTTGGTTATCGGTAAAGACACCGGTCATCAGCTCAATGTACGGGCCGTTTTCATCGGTCAGATTGCGATCCCACGCCGTACCGAAATCGTCGTAACCCCACGTCCACTGTTTTTTGCCCGGTGAGACATGGTGGTCGGCAACATGCAGAAGCCCGCCGCGCTCGCCGTGGTGATAGGCACCGACGAAATCATAGTCTGATTTTTCTGCCATGTAAGAGGTTGGAACTGGCACGTTTTTGTAGCGAGAAATATCAACACCGGCTGAGTAATCCACCTTGTAGTAAGTGCCGGTTGCGATCGGGAATGCCGAGACATCGCGCTTCCCGTGGTCAAATACCGCGGTCACATCGGGTGGAAAGACGCTCTGATGCTCGTCACCGCCTTTCACTGCTGGGTTTGCCCACCACAGGAAATGGCGCGGCGTGGCGTTGCCGTTAAAGACTTTGCCAGTAATTTCAATCAGCGCACGGTCGGGATAAAGCGTGAAGCCGGTCATCACCTGTAGACCGCGCATCGGCTCCACTTCCCCCATCCACACGGTTTGTTCGCCGTTATCGCCTTTCTGGAGAGTGAAATCGACAGGCATGAAGGTGGTTGGGCGGTGATGCTGCGGCCAGTTAAATTCAATACCGCCTGAAATCCACGGCCCCAGCAGGCCAACCAGCGCGGGTTTCACCACTTCGTTGTAGTAGACAAAATCACGCTGTTTTACTTTGTCGTAAGCGCGGTGAATACGCCCGCCCAATTCCGGCAGCAGCAGAATTCGAATGAAGTCGTTCTCCATCCAAATGCCCTGATATTCACGCATTTCACGCTCGCCGGTGAGCGTATCTACCACGCCATAAGGGTACACTGCGCCAGACGACCCCTAGTAAACGCGTTTTTCAAGGAACATGGGGTTTTCGTCTTCTTTGCCCGTAGTCCACGTTGGCAACGTAAGTGTCTCCTGCCAGACCTTAACCACTCCGTACATAACCATTCTCCAGTAAACAAAACACAGTGAAATACGATAGGATGGCAGTGTAGATGAGTTATTTTCCGGTAAATTGCGTGATGCTCACGCATTACTATTAACAAGGTTTAGTAATATGCAGACTGCGGGACTGAATAATCAGACGGTAAGACAGCATAATCGCCGCGCGATTATGGCGTTGATTTGGCGCTATAAACGGTTGAGCAAATCCCAGCTTGCGACGCATACCGGGCTTTCTATTCCGGCAGTCAGTAAGATCCTTGATGAACTGGTCGGCGAGGGAAAACTCAGCCATTCCAGCGAAAATCTCAGTTCTCGGGGCATTAGCAGCGGGCACTATCAAATTCCCAGCGATGGGCCGTTTATCCTCTGCATGAACGTCACGCCGACCAGTATCGAAAGCCAACTGCTTGACGCGCAGATGACGCCAATTGGGGATTTTCTCCATACCCAGGTCAACGCACCAACGCCAGAAGCGCTGCTCTCAGCCATTGAAGCCCTGTGGCGGCAGCAGCAGAAAGGCTGGCCGGGAAGGCATATCAATCTTGCACTTGGCGTGCATGGCCAGGTTGATCCTGATACCGGTGTGTCGCAAACCATGCCGCAGGCGCCGTGGAAAAAGACAATTGAAATTAAATATTTACTGGAAGAGAGGCTGCGCGTTTCTGTCCAGGTGGATAACGACTGCATTATGCTGGCGCTGGCTGAAAAGTGGCAAAATGCGAGCAACCGCCAGGATTTTTGTATCGTTAATGTCGATTACGGCATTGGTTCCTCGTTCGTTATCAACGGGCAAATTTATCGCGGGATGCTTAACGGCAGTGGGCAAATCGGACACACGATTTTCGATCGCGATGGCATCGCCTGCGACTGCGGGCGTTATGGTTGTCTGGAAACCGTTGCCTCGTTATCGGCGCTGAAAAAGCAGGCACGAGTCTGGTTAAAATCACGCCCTACCCCTTCAGAAATAGACCCGCAAACCATCACCAGCAGTCAGTTGATAAACGCCTGGCACAATGGCGATGAACAGGTGATTCAATGGGTGGATAACGCTGCCAATGCGATTGGGTTAACATTATATAACTTACTGAATATCGTGAATATTAACCAAATATTGTTTTATGGCCGTAGCTGTGAATTTGGTGATAAATGGCTGCAAACAATATACCGTCAGATAGGTTTTACCCCTTTCGATCACGGTGACGCAGTACGCACTCAGCAAACGAAAATTGGCCTTGGCAATCTCACTCGCCAGCAACAAATAACGGGCATCGGTTATTTATTTGTTGAAGCCGCGCTCACCCAAGCCTGACGATATTGCCGCCGCTACGGCAATATAAAAATACGTCAACATAAAATACGATTAGTAATCTTTGTTTACTTAAATATAAATCTCGGCGCAAAGTCCGCCCGCTATTGTTGCTCTACGCTACCCCCGAAAGTTGAAGCTCATTGTCGTTTAATCCGATCATTTATTCAATTCAGGGGAACTCAAATGGAGTTAACCAGTTCGAGCAGTGAAGCGGCTGTAGATAAAAAACAATATCCACGAGATAAAGTATCGTGGACGACTGCGATATCTTACGGTATGGGAAGCTATGGCGCGAACGTGATGTATGCGTTTATCGCCATATATTTAATGCTTTATTACACCGATAGTTTTGGCATCAAGGCCGCCGCCGTCGGTTTGCTTTTTTTAGTCGCCAGGCTCGTTGATGGCGCTACCGATATTGCTCTTGGGATCCTTGTTGATAATACCCATACAAAAATGGGGAAATTCAGACCCTGGATTCTCGTAGGCAGTATTTTGGTTTCACTCACGACAGTCGCCTGCTTTTTAAGCCCCGATTTATCTGAGGCAGGCAAATTAGTTTATGCCTATGCAACATACATTTTATGGAGCATTTGCTTCGCAATTATTGACATACCTTATTGGTCACTCTCCGCAGCCATTACCCAGGATCCCGTTGAGCGCACTAAAGTGATTACCATCCCAAGAACCATTGCCACCTTTGGCTTCCTGACGGTAAGCGCCTCTACGCTGTGGTTAGTGAAATATGTTGGAAGTTGGTGGGGCGTGTCACTGATATTCAGCGCTATTTTCTTAATTTGTATGCTTATCACCTTTTTTGGCGTCAAGGAAAAACATACCGTTCCGCGCAAAGAGAGACAAAGTTTTAAAGGCTTTTGGACTCTGTTAAAACAAAACAAACCGTTACGTTACCTATTAATCGGGATGTTTATGCTGGAGTTAATCGGCATTCTGCGCGGGACTTTTCAGCTCTATTTCTTTATTTATAATCTAAATGCTGAAATGGCACTGGCGGCATTTTTGACCGTCTCGCAGGTAGCCCAGGTTCTGGGGGCGATTGCCTCACCATTTGTCTCTGCTAAATTCGGCAAAAAGAACACCGCGATTTATAGTAGTTTCTTAATGTCGCTCTCCTGCATTGGGTTATTCTTTTTCCAAAGCAATATCTCGATAATATTTATTATTGGCACGCTAGCGCCGTTCTTCGGTGGCGTGGGGCAAATTGCGCTTTACTCCATGGTGGCAGACTGCGTGGAATATGGTGAATGGGTCAGCGGCAACCGCTCAGAAGGGATGGTTTTCTCCCTCAATATATTTAAAACCAAACTCTCTGGCGTGATTGGCGGGGCCATTGGCGGCTTTTGTTTATCATGGGCGGGCTACATCCCCCATGTTGTTCAATCGTCGCAAACTGCGCTTTGGATTGGCTTATTCTTCACGCTTATCCCCGGTATTTTAACGCTGGTCAGTTTAGTGCCGCTGGCAAAATACGAAATTACAGAAAAACGCTTTTTCGAAATCCTCGATGACATCCA
>JBOFJM010000243.1:0-2761 GCA_051656825.1 Kluyvera sp. | reverse complement strand
CGCCCGCCGCAGCGGTAAAATTGAAATTCGCATTGTTGTTGTCTGCGATGAGAATACCATCACCGACCAATTTGTTATCAAAATCAAAATTGCCGGTGGTTTCTGCAATCAGTGTGCCGCCGCTCGCAATATTGATTTCATCAGTACCGAAATCGTCGTGAGTCGATGATGCGTTTTTATCCGTTGCCACCGTGCCGGTGATATTCCCGCTAATTGCTTTGACGGCAGAGGCTCTGTTCCACTTTACGCCACTGGTAATGGTTGAATTCGTCAGCGTTTTATCGCTATTAACGTCATGTGCACTTACCTCTCCGGCGACAATAAGCAACAATGGGGCAACAATTAAACCACTTTTAATGTTTTTACCACTTGAGCCTTTAGTAGAAGCGCTTTTTGTCTTTCCTTTCCCTAATTCAGAGGCAACAACCCAGGCCATTAGAGAATAATTCCAAATAACACGGTATATTTTATTCATAGTAATACTCTACAGTATTGTTAGCGGCCGAATTGTTTCAACCAGAAATTAGGGGGTAATGATGTAAACCAGGTGTAAATACATTTAATGCATCAATCTTCACGATGATAGTAATATTGCGCAGTTTTCATCATACAATTGATTTTTACAATAATAGGGCGCATTTATTAGATAAATCCTAAAGCTACGCCAGTGCATTATCTCTGATGCAATGATATGACCTGGGTTTTATATAATTCTTTGATTTTAAAATGAAATGTTTAATGGTGGCTTTTGCTAATGACCATTAATGGCGTTTTGTTGCTGCCTTGTAATGAGTGGGTTATTTCCGCTCTACAGTTCTAATATGTACTTCAAGATTTCAGGCGGTTGGGAATATCAATAAGGCCACTTTCGTGGCCTTAAATCATCTGCGCTTAATGGCGAGTCAATCAGTGAAGATGAGAGGGGGGATTAGTTGAAGCCCAGGCGAACTAAATCCAATGGGCAATACAGACCATCGCAGCCTTCAATTTCTACACAGTCAGAACGGCGGACTTGTTCAGCCGTTTTACCTTCACTGTGAATAGACGTAATAACGCCCGTCGCGCCATTGTTAGCGACCATGACATGGCTGCCAATAGTGATAGCGTTACGGTTACGATCGTAAGTTTTCATCGTCTCCTCCTTTCACATTTCAAGACGGTTTAGTCAGCGGGAAAAGTAATACCGCTATGACAAACGTCATGTTTTGAGCTTCGTCAAATTGATGTTTTTTTAGCGGCAAATTTGGTCATCAAACTCATCAACAATGCCATGCAAGTTCGCGAGGCTACGCTGTGTTTGTCTTATCGCGATATTGGATTGCATAAGTCGAATCTCATACCTAATAAACATCAAGCTACAGGCGATACTTTGTAGGCCTGATAAGGCGTAAGCCGCCATCAGGCGTTGCTGTGACATTGCCGTATGGCCTACGCTTATCCAGCCTCCGTTCGGTGTAAATAAATGGGGGCGAGTTAAGCAAAAACAAATAATGACTGCGATTGATCGCAATAAATGCTAAATATACGCGCCCGTTGTGGCACATAAAGATAAGTACAGTAATTATGTGCAATGTAAAATATTTATTTTTTAAATGTAATGGTTTTCATGATATTCGTTAATATAACTTTACGCGTTGTTTTCTTAGCTCTTTCCGTCGTCGCTGCCGTGCTGTGCCTGCATATTGATGTTAATATTTTCAGAAATGGCATCTCCGAATACTCTTTAACTGAGATAGTTCAGGAGTCTATTCTTGCGGTCATCATTTTTATCCATCTCATGCGGGCGATAAACAGCAGCAAGATGCGACTCTGCAATGTGCTGATCGCGGGCTTCTTTACCGCCATGCTGATTCGCGAACTGGATGCCGTATTTGACCTGATCTCCCACGGGAGCTGGGTATGGTTTGCATTAGCGGTGAGTTTTGCCACTCTTTTGTATGTATTGCGTCACCCCCGGCAGATATTAGCCGAGCTGGCTGAGTATATCGAAAAGCCGTCCTATGGGCTGATGATTTCCGGGCTGCTGGCTATTCTGGTCTTTTCACGCGTGTTTGGGATGTCGATTCTCTGGCAATCTATTTTGCAGGAAGGATATGTGCGCGAAGTTAAGAATATGGTTGAAGAAGGATCGGAACTGTTCGGTTATATGCTGTGCCTGTGTGCGTCAATAGGGATATTAAATATCCGCTCACGGAAATAATGCGGAATAATTTTTTCCGCGTAACGGGGCTGTATCAGGAAACTCACCTGCGTATTATCATCGTTACTACCTCAGTGGCTCCCTGGCAGGAGCCGCTTTTATTTTGTTGGTAGCTTGTTTTCACCGTTCAATCCTGCGCATATACTTAGCGCCAGTCAAACGGAAATAACGATAAATGAGCGAGTGAAACATGGATACTCTTACCCAACAACCCTATTTTTGGCCGTCAGCGGCGCAGCGTATCATTGAGGGCTGCGAAGTGAATATCGCACCCGCCACCGAACAGGCCTTAATGACGTGGCTTCGCGCATTATCACCGGGCGATCAGGTCGCTCATGCCGTCTTTTTCCTCCAGCAAGAGGGGGAGGAAACCAGTGCGATAGATCATCTTCTTTTTTTGATAGATCTAGTGTTATCAAACGTTGTTGAACTGGAATCTGACGGTACGTCTTTCTCTGTATCGCGGATTAACCCTTATTCCGATGACGTTGTCAGCCGCGAATTTATCCGGCGGCCTATCGCTTATTTCAATGCGATAGAGCTTTCCCTGCCTGAGGTTAT
>JBOFJM010000242.1:0-2702 GCA_051656825.1 Kluyvera sp. | reverse complement strand
CGTGAGCGGTGAAACGCCGAGCATCAGCGCGGCAGGCATTAACGCTTTTGTCGTTGCCGCCTGGGAGTAAAGCAGTGTGGCGGCAAAGAACAGCACCACCGCCAGCAGCCACGGGTAGCTGTTGAGCAGATCACCGGCGATAGCCTGGATATCAGCAATGTGGGCTTTTACGAAGGTATCGCCCAGCCAGGCGACGCCCAGCACGCATACGCAGGCGCTCATACCGGACTTAAACGTGCTGGCGTTGAGGATTTCACCGGTGTCGATTTTGCAGGTGACGCAAATCAAGGTGGCGATAGTCAGCATAAACACGACGATGGCTTCGTTACGCGGCAGAATCGGGTTTTGAATCAGCCCTACGGTGTCGCTGATTGCGGTCGCGTAGAACATGACTGCCACAATCCCGAGCAGGAAAAACAGCACCGAGCGTTTGGCATGAGGTTTTAACTCAAACACCTGGCTGCCGCGCAGGCTCACTTCACCTTTTGCCAGGCGCTCTTGATACACCGGGTCGTCTTTGAGTTCACAGCCGAGGAAGTTACATACTACAGCGGTTAACAGAACGGCAATCAGCGTCACGGGAATGCATATTGCGAGCAGCGTGAGGTAGCTGATGCCTAGCGGTTCGAGTATCCCGGCAAAAAACACCACTGCCGCTGAAATCGGCGAGGCGGTGATGGCAATTTGTGAGGCGACCACGGCAATAGAAAGCGGGCGAGAAGGGCGAATGCCTTGCTCTTTAGCCACTTCGGTGATGACCGGCAATGTTGAAAATGCGGTGTGCCCTGTGCCAGCCAACATGGTCATAAACCAGGTGACGAGCGGAGCCAGAAAGGTGATGTATTTAGGGTGTCGCCGTAGCATTCGTTCGGCAAGGCTGACCAGATAATCCATCCCGCCTACGACTTGCATGGCAGCAATCGCCGCGATAACCGCCATGATGATTTCAATAACGTCGAACGGAATCGCGCCGGGTTTTATCTGGAATATTAGCGTTAACACCAGCACGCCTAAGCCACCGGCAAAGCCGATGCCGATGCCGCCGAGCCTCGCCCCCAGATAGATGGCAAGAAGCACAATGACCAGTTCTGCTCCAAACATTTTAGCCTTCCTTGTTTAACAGGTTGATATGTATTTGTTGTATTTTGGTGAATTATAGAAATAAAAAAGGCATGTCATCATGACATGCCTCAATGGCGTTAGTCTGACAGACTATTGTTCGCTTTCATCGGTATAACGCTTCGCTTTGTACGCTGGGTGCATCAGGTTTTGCGGGGAGAAAATGTCATCCAACTCCGCTTCCGTTAACAGACCTCGCTCCAGTACCACTTCACGCACGCTCTTACCGGTTTCGGCACAGATTTTACCGACGATATCGCCGTTGTGGTGGCCGATGAACGGGTTCAGGTAGGTGACGATACCGATAGAGTTGTAGACGTAGCTTTCACACACTTCTTTGTTGGCGGTGATGCCGTCGATGCATTTTTCCAGCAGGTTGTAGCATGCGTTGGTCAGGATGTGAATAGACTCAAACAGCGCCTGGCCGATAACCGGTTCCATCACGTTTAACTGCAACTGACCGGCTTCTGATGCCATCGTCACGGTAGTGTCGTTGCCGATGACTTTGAAACACACCTGGTTGACGACTTCTGGCACTACAGGGTTCACTTTGGCTGGCATGATAGATGAACCGGCCTGCAATTCTGGCAGGTTGATTTCATTCAGACCCGCGCGTGGGCCGGAGGAGAGCAGGCGGAGGTCGTTACAGATCTTCGACATCTTCACAGCCAGACGTTTCAGCGAGCTGTGAACCATGACGTAAGCGCCGCAGTCAGAAGTTGCTTCAATCAGGTCTTCCGCCGGAACAACCGCCAGGTTGCTGACTTCTGCCAGTTTCTGCACCGCCAGCTGTTGGTAGCCGTCTGGCGTGTTCAGGCGCGTACCGATAGCGGTGGCGCCGAGGTTCACCTCCAGCAGCAGCTCCGCTGTGCGCAGCAGGTTTTTAGTCTCTTCATTCAACAGCACGTTGAAGGCATGGAATTCCTGTCCGAGGGTCATCGGTACTGCGTCCTGAAGCTGGGTACGGCCCATTTTCAGAATGTCCTGGAATTCTGTGGCTTTGCGCTGGAAGCCTTCACCCAGTTGATGGATGGCATCAACCAGTTTGACGATAGAGGTGTATACCGCGATGCGGAAGCCGGTTGGATAGGCATCGTTGGTAGACTGGCACTTGTTCACGTGGTCGTTCGGGTTCAGGTACTGGTATTCGCCTTTTTGATGGCCCATCAGTTCCAGACCGATGTTTGCCAATACCTCGTTGGTGTTCATGTTGACAGATGTCCCCGCGCCGCCCTGATAGACGTCAACCGGGAATTGATCCATGCATTTGCCGTTATTCAGGACTTCATCACATGCTGCAATGATGGCATTTGCGACGCCTTTGGGAATCGTTTGTAGTTCTTTGTTCGCCAGGGCCGCTGCTTTTTTTACCATAACCATCCCACGAACAAACTCTGGGATATCGCTGATTTTACTGTTACTGATGTAAAAGTTTTCAATCGCTCTCAGAGTATGGACGCCGTAATAAGCGTCGGCAGGAACTTCCCTTGTACCCAACAGATCTTCTTCGATACGAATGTTGTTTAGCATGTGAACCTTCTTTTTGCGAGCTGCCAATGATTTCACCAAATACGCAGGATTTT
>JBOFJM010000241.1:0-4926 GCA_051656825.1 Kluyvera sp. | reverse complement strand
GATATTCTGAGTTATATGACGAATTACTATAACCAGCGCAGGCCGCATAGCTTCAATAATGGTCAGACGCCGTATGCTAAAGAAAAGCATGCGGCGTAAAAAACCTTAACGAGTGTCCAATATTGCTAGACCACATCACGTCCGGGTTTTCGGTCATCAGGAAGGCCCCCCCCACCGGGAAACCGGCGTAGTTGTCAGCTTCCGGGATGCCGGTTTGTTGCAGCAGTTTCAGCGCCCCGCCGCCCGCACCGATAAACACGTATTTCGCGTCAACCGCGCGCAGTTGCCCGTTGTTCACATCTTTGATGGTGACGTGCCAGGAGTTATCGCTATTGCGTTTAAACTCGGTCACTTCCGCAGAGGTTTGCAGGGAGAAGTGGCTGTTTTTTTGCAGGCTACCGATAAGCTGACGGGTGATCTCACCGTAGTTGACGTCCGTCCCGGCAGGAGTCCAGGTGGCGGCAACTTTCTGCTGCGGGTCGCGGCCAGCCATCACCAGTGGCGCCCACTGGGCAATTTGCTGATGATCGGTCGAGAATTTCATGCCCTGGAACAATGTGGTTTTCTGCAACGCGTCATAGCGTTTTTCCAGGTAATTCACGTTCTTGTCGCCCCACACAAAACTCATATGCGGCGTAGAGTTAATAAAGGCGTGCGGATCACGCAAAATGCCACGCTTCACCTGAGACGACCAGAACTGGCGGGAAATCATAAACTGTTCGTTAATTTCCAGCGCTTTGGTGACGTCAATGCTACCGTCCAGGCGCTCCGGCGTGTAGTTCAGCTCCATATTGGCGGAGTGGCCCGTCCCGGCGTTATTCCAGCCATTAGACGATTCTAATGCCACGTTATCGAGCTTCTCGACCATGACCTGTTTCCAGTCCGGCTGTAGCTCTTGCAGCCAGGTGCCCAGCGACGCACTCATGATCCCACCGCCAATAAGCAGGACATCCGTTTTTTGCGTCGTATCGGTATTTGCGTAAGCCGCTGAGTTAACCAGCAGCGCTATTGTCGCCAGAGAAAATAGTTTTTTATTAATTGCAGGCATAATGATGATATTCGCATAGCAAAATGTAATGAGTGCACCAATAGTAGCGCACTTTTACATTATTTTAAAATATCACTCACTTTCACATTAATATTGTTAACAACAAATCCGATTTTGCTTTTTTTAATTAAAAAAATCATCCTCACTGTTCGCACGGAAATAAAAATAACGCGTTAGATTACAAAGCAATAATTAATGCAGACCAAATTCAGCCATTAATTGCTGGCGCAGCGCGACAAAATCACGGCTGCTGCGCACACGAGGGCGAGGTAACGTCACCTCAATGGTACGAATCGCATCGCCCTTTATTTTAGGCAAAATCAGCCCCCGATCCGCCAGATAAATCGCCTCCTCCAGGTCATGCGTCACCAGCACCATCGTGATATTTTCGGCATCGCGAATACGCGCCAGCTCCTCTTGCATGGTGATTTTTGTCATCGCATCCAGCGCGCCCAGCGGCTCATCAAGTAACAGGATTTCCGGCTGAATAGTCAGCGCTCTGGCAATGCCAACGCGCTGGGCCATGCCCCCCGAAAGCTGGTTTGGCAGCGCCTGTTCGCAGTGGCTCAGCCCCACCAGTTCAATGGCCTGTTTCGCTCGCGATCTGGCCTGCTGGCGCGGCACGCCTTGTACATCCAGGCTAAAGCTGACATTTTCCAGCACCGTCAGCCACGGCAGCAGGCGCGGCTCCTGGAAAATCACCGCCCGCTCACGACTCATGCCGTGCACCGCCTGACCGTCAATCACCACATCGCCCGCATCCGGCGTTTCCAGCCCCGCCAGAATGCGCAGCAGCGTGGTTTTGCCGCAGCCGCTTGGGCCAACAATCGCAATACTTTGCCCGCTCTCAATCTGCAAGTTCAGATCGCGGAATACATCAAACGGCTTACCCTCAAGAGAAAACGTTTTACGCAAACTGCGAATAGAAATATCACCGCGTGGAGCCTGGAGAGCCGTTGTCATCACACACCTTCCGTTTTCAGTAAAATATCGGACGCCTTTAACTGGCCTTTGCGCAGCACACCGTCACGTTCCAGGAGATCCAGCCAAAATTGTACGTCGTGGGGTTCTGACAGGCCGCCTTTACGCACGCCATAGCCGGTAAAATATTGCGCCACGTCGGGGTTTTCACCACGTTCTTTGAGGATTTTCGCCATAATTTCACGCACTTGTGCCGGGTTTTCACGGGCAAAGTCGAGCGCTTTCGCCGACTCAACCACAAAGGTGCGCGCCGCGTCCGGGTGCTGTTTGACAAAATCAGCGCGCAGCACTGTAAAACCGCCGGCAATCGGCCCGAGCACATCGGCGTCGTTAAAAATGGCGCGCAGGCCACCGTGGCTCCGCGCCGCCCCTTCAAAAGTGGTTTGCCAGTAGCCGAACGCCGCTACATCCACCTGCCCTGAACGCAGCGTTTGTTCCAACTGCGGGCCAGGAACGACCACCGGCTTGGCGGCGTTTTCCGGCAAATTGGCCTGATGCAGCGCCTCTCGCAGGGTGTAATCCAGATGCGCCCCTAAGGTATTAATCGCCACGCTCTTACCCACTAAATCTTTAATCGACTTGATCGGGCTGTCTTCCTTAACGTAGAAAATCGATTTGGTGACATCGTTAATGCCGTTTGTCGGATACGCCGCGAGAAAGTCATTACCGTTGGCGATGGCGTTGATGACCGCAGGCGTCGCCGCCGAGCCAACATCAATACTGCCTGACGCCAGAGCAAATAAAGATTCCGGGCCGCCGCTGGCGTAACCGGCATTTTTAATCGACACGCCAGTACCTTTAAAATAGCCCAGCGCTTCGGCTAATTCGTGGGCAGAAATACCGCCGTAGCTCGCCATATAACGCAGGGTAACGTCATCCTGAGCGCGTGCGGACGCGCTGATCCCAAAGAAGAAAAGTACCGCTACCCACACCACATAAAGCTGTTTTTTCATTATAAAAATTCCTGTCAGGCGAGATTAAAAGGCGCAAAAATAACGGACAAAGATTACGGGTTACGCGTGTTCCAACGACACAAGCGGCGTTGTAAAAGAACCAGAACGGCGTTGGCTAATAACCCTGCAAAAGCCAGCAGAAATATGGCGGCAAACATCATTGGTATCTGGAAGTTATATTGCGCATTCATCACTCGAAAGCCGATCCCCTGATTTGCGCCGATCATTTCAGCGGCAATCAGCAGCAACAACGCGGTGGTTGCAGACAGGCGCAGGCCAACAAAAATAGAGGGCACTGAAGCCGGAACAATCACCCGGTAAAACAGCGTCAGACGCCCCGCGCCAAAGGTTTTCGCCATCTCCAGCAGCTTGCCATCCACCTCTTTCACGCCACTGATGGTCGACAACAGAATCGGGAACAGTGCCGCCCAAAAAATCACGAACACTTTGGAGGTTTCGCCAAGCCCTAGCAGCAGGATAAATATCGGGTATAGCGCCAGCGCCGACGTCTGGCGAAAGAGTTGTAAAATCGGGTCCAGCGCCTGTTCCAACGGGCGAATCTGCCCCATAAACAGCCCCAGCGGGATCCCCACGACAACGGCGGCAAAGAAGGCCAGCCCCGCACGTTGCAGGCTGATGGTGATATCGCCCAACAGCACGCCGGATGTCACACCGTTCCACAGCGCAAGAAAGATTTTATCCAGCGGTGGAATGACCGCCGCATTGAGCCAGCCCGCCGTGCTGGCTATTTGCCAACCGGCAAAAAACAACACCAGCAGGCCGTAACGGGCAATCACCGATACACTCCGCTGATACCATAACGTGTAGGCTGGCGTTGCCGGACGGCGCGCCTTCAGGCGAATTCGAGTGGTGGAATAAAACATAGCATCTCCTTAGGCCACTTTGGCGTTGCGCACCGCGCTGTAGCGGTTGCTGGCGAACGGCAGCCCCAGATTTTCGCGCAGCGTTTTGCCTTCATACTGCGTGCGGAACAACCCACGTTTTTGCAAGATAGGAACCACCAGCTCGATAAAATCATCCAGCCCGCCCGGCAGCCACGGCGGCAGCACGTTGAAGCCATCCGCCGCACCGTTTTCAAACCACTCTTGCAACGTATCGGCAACCTGTTCAGCGCTCCCCACGATGGTGAAATGCCCGCGCGCAGTCGCCACCCACTGATACAACTGGCGAATGGTAAATTGATTCTCGTCGGCAATCTGGCGGATCAGTTCAGGCCGTGATTTCATGCCTTCGGTGACCGGCAGCGGCGGTAGCGGGCCGTCCAGGTCGAAATGGGCAAGGTTGATAGCGCCACCGGACAAACCATTGAGCAGCGCAATACCGTCGGCTTCGACGATAAACGAGGTCAGTTGATGGTATTTCTCCTGCGCTTCTTCTTCGCTGCGACCAATAAACGGCGCGACGCCTGGCATCACCAGCACGTGATCGGGGTTGCGCCCCGCCGCTCTGGCGCGCGTTTTAATGTCGCGGTAGAAATCCTGTGCTGTCTCAAGATGCTGATGCGAGGTGAAAATCACTTCGGCAGTTGCCGCCGCCAGCGAGCGCCCGCTTTCAGACTGCCCAGCCTGCACGATAACTGGCTGTCCCTGCGCCGATCGCGGCACATTCAGCGGCCCGCGCACTTTAAAGAATTGGCCGACGTGGTCGGTGGTGTGAACTTTCTCCGGGTCAAAAAATTGGCCGCTGGCTTTATCCCGAACAAATGCATCGTCCTCGAAGCTATCCCACAGTTTTTTCACCACTTCGACATGCTCCTGCGCACGCTGGTAGCGGTATTCATGGGGGTGTTGGTGGTCGAGGTTAAAGTTGTGCGCCGCCGCTTCGGTTGCCGTTGTCACCACGTTCCACCCTGCGCGTCCGCCGGAGATTAAATCCAGCGAGGCAAACTTACGCGCCAGATTGTACGGCTCTTCGTAAGTGGTC
>JBOFJM010000240.1:0-2318 GCA_051656825.1 Kluyvera sp. | reverse complement strand
CGGAAGAGGCGCAATTGCTGATCCGCGCCGAACATGGACGCCTACGCAGTATCAATGTGGATGATTTTGATCCGCGCGTATTACCGGCAGGTCAACAGGCATCCAGCGAAGCACCGACAAGCTAAGTGGGTCACTCCACAAGGGTTCCCTACGTTTTAACATGCTCTCCCACACTCTGGGCTGCCGATGCAGCCCATTTTTTATCCGGTAAAAAGCGAAATAGATCGCTGTTTCGGCGTTTATTTCGTGCTCTACACCCTCACCAGCAGCAGCCACGGCTACACTTATTTTAACTGTGCGAAAATTTCATCGCTGCCACCAACGTTTCACGCGCCAAGCTGCACGCTCCGGTGCGATTACCGCCCGAGGTGGGCCACGGCAAGCCGGTACGGAAACCGGATATTCTGCCGCGGTAGCAGCGAACACTGTTGTCAGCTAGAGGTCAGAAGGAAACGATCATGCCCATTGCCGCCACGCCCACAACCGAGCCCACGAGTTTTGCATCCGTCACCCCGATTACCGAGCGAGCGGCTCGCCACGAGCATACCTGCTACCGCCACGCGCAGCGCAGCAGCTCGGTCAATCCAGAGCTGACCTTGATAGTTAGCTCCGTACACAAGCGTGATCCGCGCTATGTCGCGGCCTTTCGTGAAGGGCGCGCGCGTTGGTATCACATGCCGGTCAGTACCAGCCGCCGCCAAGGGATGTTCACTCGCCAAATGGCTCAAATTCGCTACTGCGCCGTGGCCGTTCCGGTCAACGATCCCACCGTGCAAAAAGCTTTTTTCGTCTATCCGGTGCTCAGTATTCGCCTCACGGCGCGGGAAAAATTAAGCCGCGAACAAACCGGGAGCCAAACGCCACCCGCGCAGGGCGAACAACAATATTGGCTATTTGAATTAGGTGAAGCGATCCGTTTACCGCAGGCGGTCATCAAACCCAATACCACCGCATTTTATTTTCGCCTCACCCAACTTTCCGCCTTGCAGCAAGGCCTTAGCTGGGCTCGCCTGCCGGCACCCGATTGGCATCATCCTGCAGAACACACCACTCAGCGCAACCAAGCCAATCTGTTGTTGGTTCGCCATACCGGATAAGACAGAAGACAGAAGACAGAAGACAGAAGACAGAAGACAGAAGACAGAAATCTGGCCAAATCGCCAGATCGCAGACAAGAAAAAACCCAGACAGCAAGCTGTCTGGGTTGATAAAGTGGCGGAGCGGACGGGACTCGAACCCGCGACCCCCGGCGTGACAGGCCGGTATTCTAACCGACTGAACTACCGCTCCGCGAAACTGGTGTCGAAGCTTTCGCTTCTACGCAATTCCGCATCAGTACTCGGAACGCGTTTTTTCTAATTGTTGGCGGTGCGGACGGGACTCGAACCCGCGACCCCCGGCGTGACAGGCCGGTATTCTAACCAACTGAACTACCGCACCGCGAAACTGTGCAAGCTTTCGCTTTTAAATCGGTTGTTGCTTTGAACCATGTTCCTGATAATACCTGTTCAGCGATATTCAGCAACATCATTCACAAAATAAGTGGCGGTGCGGACGGGACTCGAACCCGCGACCCCCGGCGTGACAGGCCGGTATTCTAACCGACTGAACTACCGCACCGCTCAATGCTTGCCGTCGCAAGCGGGGCGAATAATAGGGTTCATCCGCTAATGAGTCAATAGCCTTTTACACAAAATCTGCTTTTTTCACTTCATTCGCATAAAAAACCGGCAAAGCACTCTATTTTCAGCAAGTAAGCACAGGCAATGAGCACAGCTCTGCCGAGATCCCATCCCGCTATCCACGTGACTCATTGGGGCAGAGATGCAGCGCCTGATGGCCCGCCAGCCCTGCAACTTTGCTAACGGTAGTACGTTTTAGCGCGAACTGGAGAGATCGCGCTGGCCGACTTTCTGGCTGCTGGCTTGCTGATGACGCAACACCTGCAAAGCCTGACGACGCTGATGAGCGCGGCGCAGCGCCATGCCGCCCCAAATGGCCGTGCCAAATATGCCCACCACCAGCACGGTGCCTAATAGCACCATTTGCAGACGGTGTGAGCCTTGGTTGCGCGCCGCTTGCGTGACTGAGGCCAGCTCAGCCTGCGCCTGTTCGCTTAAAGCTTGCTGCTGCTTTTGCTGCGCCAGCTGATTAAGTAGCTGCTGGGTTTGCTGCTGGCTGGTCACCACCATAAAGCGTTGCTCAGGCAATAACAGCGATAATGGTCGGTCGCCCACTTGCTGGGCATAAATCCACGCCGTCAGGCTGTAATTACCGATAAAATCACGCTGCGGGATCTCGAGACTCACGCTATTGCC
>JBOFJM010000239.1:0-3759 GCA_051656825.1 Kluyvera sp. | reverse complement strand
ACGACTTACCGAAGATAATAATTGCCAGCGTACCGACTACCGCCAGTGGCTGCTCAATCAAAATCATAGGGTCAAACAGCATACCGACGGAGACAAAGAACAGCACCGCAAATGCATCACGGAGCGGCAGCGTATCGTGTGCGGCGCGGTGGCTGAGTTCTGATTCGTTCAACACCATCCCTGCGAAGAACGCCCCCAGAGCAAACGAGACATCAAACAGTTCTACCGCACCAAAAGCGATGCCCAGCGCCAGCGCCAGCACCGAGAGCGTAAACAGTTCGCGTGAGCCGGTTGCAGCACTGCGTGACAGAATCCACGGTACCAGGCGGCGTCCAACTAGCATCATGATGGCAATAAACGCCACCACTTTACCGATGGTAATCGCCATATCAATGGCAAGCGAGGTAAAGCCGATGTCGTCCTTTTCCATCATGCCCGCCACCGCTGGCAGCAGAACCAACGTCAGCACCATCACTAGATCTTCGACTATCAGCCAGCCGATGGCGATTTGCCCGCGTTGGCTATCAATAAGCTGGCGTTCTTCCAGCGCCCGCAGTAGCACTACGGTACTGGCGGTAGAAAGGCATAAACCAAAGACGATGCCGGTCATGATTGACCAGCCTAAGAAGGTGGAGAGCAACATCCCCAGCAGAGTGGCGACGGCTATCTGCGCAATCGCTCCGGGGATGGCTATCGACTTTACCGCCATCAAATCCTTAAGCGAAAAATGGAGACCGACGCCAAACATCAGCAGAATCACGCCCAGTTCGGCGAGTTCAGGAGCCAGTTTGGTATCAGCAACAAATCCTGGAGTAAACGGTCCGGCCAACACGCCCGCTAATAAATAACCTACCAGCGGAGAAATTCTTAACTTATTGGCAATCATGCCAAGGAAAAAAGCGAGCACAAGGCCACCAACAATGGTGGTGATTAGCGGTGTGGCGTGATGCATTCCGTCTCCTTTCGTCGTGATGCGTGGTCCTATTTTTGGCGCAGAGTGCCGGAACAGCCTGTAAGCCAAAAACCCTAGTAATAGTTTATGACAATTTATAGCATTTTGTTTGTGAATGATTGTTGGATTAAGACGAAAAATTGATTTTTTAAGAATAAATGGCACGAAAATGAAAATTAGATAGTGAATGTCAGGGAGAGTGTGAGCTAGCGGGGAAGTGATGGCAGCCAAAAAGAGACTTTGGCTGCCCGAAAATCAGTGTTTTTGGCGGTTATCAGGTAGGAATATGGTCAACATCCCAATAAGTGGTAGGAAAGCACATATTTTATAAACCAACTCGATACTGGTGTGGTCGGCAACAAGCCCCAACACCGCAGCACCAAGGCCACCCATGCCGAAGGCAAAACCGAAGAATAACCCAGAAACCATGCCGATACGGCCTGGTAATAGCTCTTGAGCGTACACCAAAATGGCTGAAAACGCTGATGCGAGGATAAATCCAATGATCACCGTTAAAATACCCGTCCACCACAGGCTAGCATAGGGTAAAAGAAGGGTAAACGGCGCAACACCGAGGATAGAGCCCCAAATAACATATTTACGGCCAATTTTGTCCCCCACAGGCCCGCCAATTACCGTCCCGGCAGCAACCGCGAACAGGAAGGCAAACAAGTGAATCTGCGCGTTTTGTACCGATAATCCGAATTTTTGCATCAGATAAAAGGTGTAGTAGCTGCTAATGCTCGCCATATAGAAGTATTTCGAGAAAATAAGCATTAACAGGATGCAGACCGCGAGAATCACTTTATTTCTGGGTAGCGGATTGACAATTACCGCTTTGGGTTTGCCTTTGTTTAAACGGTGCTGTGCGGCATACCATCGGCTGACCTGCGCCAGCACGATAATCGCCAGCAGCGCTGCCAGCACAAACCATGCGACGTTGCCTTTACCGTACGGCGCGATAATCACCGCTGCCAGCAACGGCCCCAACGAGCTACCGAAGTTACCGCCCACCTGGAAGATAGACTGCGCCAGGCCGTGACGACCACCGGAAGCCATTCTCGCCACGCGTGAAGATTCCGGGTGGAATACCGATGAACCCGTCCCCACCAGCGCGGCGGCGAGTAATACCGTGACAAAACTGCCTGCCAGCGCCAGTAGCACCAGCCCGCTTAGCGTGAAACACATCCCAACCGGCAGCGACCACGGCATCGAGCGCTTGTCAGTGATGTAGCCAATCACCGGCTGGAATAGCGATGAGGTCAACTGGAAGGTGAGCGTGATCATCCCGATTTGCACGAAGCTCAGTGAGAACTCCGATTGCAACAGCGGATAGATTGCCAGAATCAGCGACTGAATCATGTCGTTGAGCAGGTGGGAGAGGCTGATTGCTCCCAGGATACCAAATGAGGTACGGCCCGGTTGCGAAGACGCAGAAGGGCCTGGCCGGGTAGGGCTGGTTTCAGAGATTGCCATAGATTCCACTTATGTTTTGTCGAGCGATGTTGAGGATAAACGCTTTAATAATAATTATCAGACTAAGATACCTGTCTAAGACGTTTGAAGGAAGTCTCAATACGCTGGCGGGCGCTGCGAAATGTTCACGTTGTATCCCGAGTCTCATTAATCAATACAGGGAAATAGGGCGTTAGACGGTTGAATTTCTGACGATAGTAAAGGCAAATATGGCCGATAAATTAAATGCCGTTGTGGTGTCGTTAGAATTAGCTTCTGTATATTGGCGTTGAGAAATTTCTTATGGCTTTGGGATTATAATGATGAAAAGAATTACGTTTGTTTTTTCCGCTTTATTACTTGCTGGGTGCGCAACAAAGCAGTATCCACAGGCTCCGGCAATGACTGTGGCTGAGGCGGATTCATTTGAGTGCAGGGATGTAAAAGTTGAACTGGCGAAGGCTCAGAGCGTTCGTAAAGAAATTGATTCAACCGGCGAGTTTGATGGCCGCACCTTACTTGGCGTGCTGGGCGATTTTGGGATCGGTAATGGAATGGCGAAAAGTGATGCGTATAAGAAAGTAGATTCGCGCATCCAGCAGCTTGAGGCTATCAAGCCTTTAAAATGTAAACAATAAGGTTTGATAAAGTAAGCCGGTCAAGTGACCGGCTTTTTTACGCAGCGCCACCGAGGATGAAATTGAGATGGATAGCATCGTCGGGAAATGATGCCCCGTTCACCACGCTCCAGCAGGCCGCCGCTAATCCGGGCATACACCTTTAACATCCCCTTCTAACCCGCGCGGCTATCTTGCGAATTTATCTTGATATTGTGAGCATCCACAAATTTCAAATATGAAAAAATGTATCGCACATCCAGTTTTTGAGCACTACGCTGTATTTTTTCTTTGTAACAAATCAGAATCAGCACGTCGCACTTTTTGAAGGGGCACTTTTGGGGCTGGGATGATTATTCTGTGAACTATTCTCATTACATTCAAATAGTTGCTTGAGAGAATATTAGTCCAAATTAGACTAATATTTTATAGCGTTATAATTTCTGCGATTGTTATTCAATCAGGGAGAGGATCATGCAATTCGTCAAACGGGGCGTGGCGCTGGCGATGCTGGCTGCACTGTCTTTGGTCAGTTTGCCTTCACAGGCTTATCAGAAAGATAAGACCTACAAAATCACCATCTTGCACACTAACGATCATCATGGGCACTTCTGGCGTAGCGAATACGGTGAATACGGGCTGGCAGCGCAAAAAACGCTGGTGGATGGGATTCGCAAAGAGGTCGCGGCAGACGGCGGTAGCGTATTGCTGTTGTCCGGCGGCGACATCAACACC
>JBOFJM010000238.1:0-1934 GCA_051656825.1 Kluyvera sp. | reverse complement strand
CAGCGCTTCACTGTGAGCGGCACCTGCACCTAAAGCAGCTTCTTGTTTACCGCCGTCCATTTTCCATTTGATACGTGCTTCCGGAAGATGGAAACATTCGGCTAAACCAGAGAGGTATTCTTCACCGTTAGTGGCATCGATGATGGCAAATTTCAGTGAGGAGCTACCGCAGTTCAGAACCAGTACTAACTTACTCGACATGGAAGTACCTATTTATGATACGTGGCTAAAAAAACGTCAATGAGTCATAAAGCGTAGCGCAGGATGACACCGACATTTATGATTAACATCATGCCCAGAACACTTTTCAGGCATGATCTAAGAAATACATATTGATTCTAAGTCATTTTGCATATTTTTCAGCCAATGGCAGAATATGCGATAATTTGATATGCCGGAGGGATTTCCCCTATGGACTTCAAGCTGTCGGCTGAAGATAAATCAGCGTTTTGTAGCTGGGGCTAACGAAGGTAGCCAACGCACCTACAACTTGAAAGACGACGGGTATAGAATCGGGTTATCTCAGGCTGGCACAGAATACCTGATTGCAGGAGCTATGCCAAAATTTTTTGAACGTTGTCATACCCAGTTGTTGTTTTGCAAAAATATTTTAATCTTTATAAAAGAAGTTGAGGTAAGCCATGTCAACTCCCGAGCAGCGCCCGGTCAGTTTTTTCAGTTTGTTTAGCCGGGGGCAGTATTACGCAAAGACGTGGCCATTAGAGAAACGTCTTGCACCGGTGTTTGTTGAAAACCGGGTTATCCGCGCGACGCGTCACGCGATTCGTTTTATGCCGCCGCTGGCGATTTTCACCCTCTGCTGGCAGATAGCCCTGGGCGGCCAGCTAGGGCCAGCCGTGGCTACCGCGCTGTTTGCGCTCAGTTTACCGATGCAAGGATTATGGTGGCTGGGCAAGCGCTCCGTCACGCCGTTACCACCTTCTACGCTACAGTGGTTTCATGAAGTGCGCGGGAAATTACAAGAGGCTGGGCAGGCATTAGCCCCCGTTGAAGGGAAGCCAGATTATCAAGCGTTGGCTGACACGCTTAAGCGCGCCTTCAAACAACTGGATAAAACTTTCCTTGATGATTTGTAATTGACCATCAAAAACGCATATAAAAGAAGACACATTTATTGTGTCTTTTTTTATGCCTTAAAGCGCAACAGGAGTCGAAAAATGGAAATGACCCATGCTCAACGTCTGATTTTGTCTAATCAGTACAAGATGATGACTATGCTTGATCCCGACAACGCTGAGCGCTACCGCCGCCTGCAAACTATCATTGAACGCGGTTATGGTTTGCAGATGCGCGAACTGGACAGAGAATTTGGCGAGCTGAAAGAGGAGACTTGCCGAATCATCATCGACATCATGGAGATGTACCACGCGCTGCATGTGTCGTGGACAAACCTGAAAGACGCCGACACCATCGACGAACGTCGCGTCACCTTCCTCGGCTTTGACGCCGCCACTGAAGCTCGCTTCCTGGGGTACGTGCGCTTTATGGTCAATGTTGAAGGCCGCTACACCCATTTCGACGCCGGTACTCACGGCTTCAACGCACAAACGCCAATGTGGGATAAATACCAGCGGATGCTGAATGTATGGCACGGCTGCCCACGTCAGTATCACCTCAGCAGCAACGAAATTAACCAAATCATCAACGCATAAGGAGAACTTGCCGTGCGCTGTGAAAGTTTCCTGTTGGATTTGGATGGCGCGCTGGAAGCACTACGCATTGATAAATTGCCTGACGCTTTGATGAACGTCACGCACAATGCATGATCTTATGATTTAGCCCCTCATCGTTGGGGCTTTTTTCTGCCACTATGATTAACACCTTTTAACTGAAGATCTTACCGCTTATTTGATAACAAGGATGTGCTGTGAACGGTGAATTGATTTGGGTGCTCTGTTTGTTAGCGATTGCGG
>JBOFJM010000237.1:0-3076 GCA_051656825.1 Kluyvera sp. | reverse complement strand
GGCAGGCCGTTGACGCAGCACATGCAACCGCCGGGGATCTCTTTTAGCAGTGCGCCGCTGTCGGCTAACAGTGCACCATCAATGCCCACTTCCCCAAATTCATTGACCAGCACCGCCCATTTTTCATTGGCTGGTTTATTGGCGAGCAGGTGCAGAATTGAGGTCGTTTTGCCGCTACCGAGAAAACCGGTGATCAGATTGGTTTTAGTCACAAAAACTCCAGGCTGGAAACAGTGATATTGAGCACACTTTATCCTGAAGATATTGCAACGAAAAGAGTTGCGTTGTGCGAGCCGGTGGAGAATTAGCTCGCACAACGGTTGATGGCGTTAGTGGTTTAGCGCGGTCAGCAGCGCCTGACGCGCGCCTTGCTGAACCAGATGTTGCCAGGCTTGCTGAATATGGTGCACAAACTGCGGGTTGGCGGGAAGGTCACTGCCGAAGATTTCATGCAGCGTCAGCAAGGCTTCAACGCGGTTATCATCGTGGCTATTGCTCACAATCGTGCCTATTTTTTCCGCCAGCGGGTCGCGGATATCAATGGCGTTACCGGCATCATCAACACCGCTGACATAACGCATCCAGCCTGCGACACCCAGCGCCAGCAGCGGCCAGTGAGTGCCTTCTTTCAGGTGAATGCGGATCCCATCGAGCAGGCGCTGCGGCAGTTTCTGGCTGCCGTCCATCGCAATTTGCCAGGTACGGTGCTGCAACGCTGGGTTACTAAAGCGCTCAATCAGGCTGTCGGCGTAGGCGGCGAGATCCACGCCGGTAATGCGCAGTGTCGGCGCTTGTTCTGCCATCATCAGCTGGCGCGCGGCACGGCGATAGGATTCATCCTGCATACAGTCGCTGATGTGCGCGTAGCCCGCCAGATACCCCAGATAGGCGAGGAACGAGTGGCTACCGTTGAGCATCCGCAGTTTCATCTCTTCCCACGGCAGCACGTCATCGACCAGTTGTGCGCCCACGTTGCCCCAGTCAGGCCGCCCGGCGACAAAATTATCTTCAATAACCCACTGAATAAACGGTTCACAACTGATGGCGCAGGGATCTTCAACCCCCAGCTCGCGGGTAATTTCCGCCAGCGAGGTTTCCGTGGCTGCCGGAACGATACGGTCAACCATCGTGCCAGGGAAGCTGACGTGTTCAGCAATCCAGCTTGCTAACTGCGGGTCGCGCCGGGTTGCCATATCGAGCACCGCATTTTTAACCACGTGACCGTTATCAGGAATGTTATCGCAAGAGAGCACGGTAAAGGCCGGAAGGCCACGAACGCGGCGGCGATGCAGTGCTTCAACCAAAATGCCCGGGGCGGAGTGCGGTTCGCCAGGGGTTTGTAGATCGTGGACGATCCGTGGCTGGCTGAGATCTAAATGTCCGGTCGCCGGATCAATGCAATAGCCTTTTTCGGTAATAGTCAGCGACACAATTGCGACCTGTGGCTCACAGAATTTCTCGACGATAGCCTCCAGTGAGTCCAGTTTTGCGTTCAGGCACTCTTTTACTGCCCCGATGATAATCGGCTGGTTACCCGCCGCGCTTTTCTCCATCACCGTAAACAGGTGCTCTTGCTGGCGGAGCTGGCTCATTAGCTGGTCGCCGCTGAACAGGCTGATTTCACAAATCCCCCAATCGCCACCGTGCTGGTTCAACACGCGGTTGGTCATCAGTGCCTGATGGGCACGGTGAAACGCACCAAAACCGAAGTGCACAATCCGCGAACGTAGCTGTTGTCTATCATAAAGCGGCAATTGTACGTTTGCGGGCAGGGCGACAGAGGCTATTGTCTTCATTGTTTATACATCCAATTAACGATTAATTAACGTAGCCAGTGTAAAGTTATATGACAGCAAATTGAATTGGTGTGCCGTATTTATCGCGGTAATGTGAGCTGGATCAATCAATGCAGGCGGATTATTTGACCCTGCCGATTTAACCTGTATGGTAGTCGTCATTAACGATGTGTTTATTGGTATAACAACTTTAGAGGATGAGGCAATGGAACAAACCTGGCGTTGGTATGGCCCAAACGATCCGGTATCTCTTGATGATATACGTCAAGCTGGGGAGACAGGTGTCGTCACGGCATTGCACCATATTCCAAACGGTCAGGTATGGCCGGTTGAAGAAATCAAACAGCGTCAGGCTATCTTAGCTGAGAAAGGGCTGACCTGGTCGGTGGTTGAAAGTATTCCAGTGCACGAAGATATCAAAACTCATTCTGGTCAGTACCAGACGTGGATTGCGAACTATCAGCAGAGCATTCGTAACCTGGCAGAGTGCGGTATCGATACCGTGTGCTACAACTTTATGCCCATCCTTGACTGGACGCGTACCGACCTTGAGTACACTCTGGAAGACGGCTCTAAAGCACTGCGTTTTGACCAGATTGCCTTTGCCGCTTTCGAGTTGCATATCCTCAAGCGTGAAGGTGCTCAGGCTGATTACACCGCAGAAGAACAGCGTCAGGCGCAAGAATACTTCAACGCCATGACCGAAGCGGATGTGAACAAACTGACCCGCAACATCATTGCTGGCCTGCCGGGTGCGGAAGAGGGTTATACCCTTGACCAGTTCCGCGCGCGTCTGGCGGAATACGACCACATCAGCAAAGATCAGCTGCGTGAAAATATGGCGGTGTTCCTGCGTGCGATTGTTCCTGTGGCTGAAGAAGTGGGCGTGCGTCTGGCCGTTCACCCGGACGATCCGCCGCGCCCAATCCTCGGCCTGCCGCGTATTGTTTCGACCATCGAAGATATGCAGTGGCTGAAAGAAACCGTTGATAGCATTAACAACGGCTTCACCATGTGCACCGGTTCTTACGGCGTTCGCGCGGATAACGACCTGGTGAAAATGATTGAAACCTTTGGCGATCGTATTCACTTCACGCACCTGCGCTCTACCTGCCGTGAAGACAACCCGAAAACCTTCCACGAAGCTGCGCATTTGCAGGGTGACGTGAACATGGTTGCGGTGGTTGACGCTATCCTGACGGAAGAACAGCGCCGTAAGAAAGCAGGTGACCTGCGCCAGATTCCAATGCGTCCTGACCACGGTCATCAGATGCTGGATG
>JBOFJM010000236.1:0-7759 GCA_051656825.1 Kluyvera sp. | reverse complement strand
TAAAACAGCCCTTGCGCCGCATCGAAGGGGTTACTGACTTGCATACCAAACTCCTGTCATTAGTCGCGCGTTGCCGCCTGGGAACCCCAAAGCGTGATAAGCCCGGCGGTCAAGCCGCCGCGCCAGCAAAGCGCATCGTGTCCGCCGTCAACCTGACGCCAGAAAACCGGCTGCTGTGTGGCAGATAACTGGGCAAAAAGCGCCTGATTGGCGCGAAATATAATCGGCTCGCGCAGGCCAGCTTCCAGCACAATGCGCAGCCCGTTGGCGGTCAGTTCACCGCGCTGTAGTTGTTCTTGCAGTACACCCGTTTGCCGCCCGCCGCGATGCGGCCACCAGTACGATCCCGACTGGCTCAGCACACAACCAAAACGCGTCGGCCAGTGCAGCCCCGCGTACAGCGCGGAAAGGCCGCCAAAGCTCTGCCCTGCCACCACGGTGCGATCGCCGCGCGGGCTGAATGGCGCAACGGCCTGTACCTGCGGCAACAACTCTTGCTGCACCGCCAGCCAGAAATCAGGGTTGCAGGGCAGCTCAACGCTGCGATGGATGTTGTCGATAACGTCAATCAGCAGGTACACCGCAGGAGGGAGTTTCCCCGCGTCGGTCAGCGCGGTGAGCGCAGGCCACACCGGCATACTTTGCGCCCAGAACTGGCCGTCCAGCAGCACCGCTAACGGGCGCTCATCCTCGCTCTCACGACCGGTAGTGAAAACCCAAACGCGCCGCGTATTCCCCAGCCGTTGGCTGTGCCAGGTGAGGCGCTGCGGCGTATTCCAGGTTTCGGCAGGCGCAGACCAACCGGGTTGTTCGGGGGCCTCGGGCATTTCCAGCGCCGAAACAGCATGACCGCGCCCGCCCATCCAGCTTTGTGGGTTGAGTGGGTCGGCAATGGCCTGTGGCAGTAGCTTGCGCCAGCCTTCGCGCAGCAACATTCGGTCGGGGTGGTCAGTGGTAAAAATCTCAGGGGCGAAATCATCTTCCCGCGTTGAAGGGGCAAAACAGTAGCTGCCGCGCCATGTCGCCGGAAGCGTGGTAGTCCAGTACCAGGCGTCCGTATTTGGCAGGCGCCGCAGGGTTTGCGGCGCTGAGTTGTGGTGGTGATCGGTCACGCCGGTAATGTAAATCCACACCCGACGAATCGCCGAAGTACGCTCCGTTCCCGCCGGGTCACGCCACCAAAAAGTGACCTGATAACCGTCGTTAACCTGTTCATATTGTGGGCCTTTTAGGGCTGCCCACCATGCGTCACTTCCTGTCGCTAACTGCTCCGCCACGTTAACCCCATGTTTATTGTGGAATTTGCTCTTACAATTTAAAAAATATTGATAATATTATTGATAACTATTTGCATTTGCAATAGCGTATTGGCGCGCAACTTTCCCATGCTTATGCATATAACCTGCCGACTCTTTTCCCATTGGGAATGGAACTACCTCAGAGCGCGGCGATGAAAAGCAGGACTCACAATGAATAATAAAATCAAATCCCTGGCCTTATTGGTCAACCTGGGTATTTATGGCGTCGCATCTTCAGCCTTCGCCGCAGAGACAACCAACACCAACGATAGCAACGGCGAAACTATGGTCGTTACCGCCGCCCAGCAGAACCTGCAGGCGCCGGGCGTTTCAACCATTACCGCTGATGAAATTCGTAAGAATCCTCCCGCTCGCGATGTGTCGGAAATCATCCGTACCATGCCAGGCGTTAACCTGACCGGTAACTCCACCAGCGGCCAGCGCGGTAACAACCGCCAGATTGATATTCGCGGTATGGGCCCGGAAAACACCCTGATTTTGATTGACGGTAAACCGGTAACCAGCCGTAACGCCGTGCGTCAGGGCTGGCGCGGCGAGCGTGATACGCGTGGCGATACCGGTTGGGTTCCGCCTGAAATGATTGAACGCATTGAAGTGCTGCGTGGCCCTGCGGCGGCGCGCTACGGCAACGGCGCAGCGGGCGGCGTGGTGAACATTATCACCAAAAAAGGCGGCGACGAGTGGCACGGTTCCTGGAACACCTACTTCAACGCACCAGAGCATAAAGAAGAAGGCTCTACCAAACGGACGAACTTCAGCCTGAATGGCCCAATGGGCGGCGATTTCAGCTTCCGTCTGTACGGCAACCTCGATAAAACCCAGGCCGATGCGTGGGATATCAACCAGGGGCATCAGTCCGAGCGTACCGGTGCGTATGCCGACACCATGCCAGCCGGTCGTGAAGGTGTTATCAATAAAGACATTAATGGCCAGGTGCGCTGGGACTTCGCGCCAATGCAATCACTGGAGTTAGAAGCGGGCTATAGCCGCCAGGGCAACCTGTACGCTGGCGACACCCAGAACACGAACAACGACAATAAAACCAATGGGCTGGTGAAAAAATACTACGGCAAAGAAACTAACCGTATGTATCGCCAGAACTATGCGCTGACCTGGAACGGCGGTTGGGATAACGGGATCACCACCAGCAACTGGGTGCAGTACGAACATACCCGCAACTCCCGTCTGGGCGAAGGGTTAGCGGGCGGCCTCGAAGGGCTGTTTAGCAGCAATCAGTTTAACGATACCGACCTGTCTGACGTGATGCTGCACAGTGAAATCAGCGTTCCGTTTGAGCTGTGGGTGAATCAGAACCTGACGCTCGGAACCGAATGGAATCAGCAGCGGATGAAAGATTCCTCATCCAATACCCAAACCTTTATGGGCGGTAACATTCCAGGCCAAAACAGCACGGGCCGTAGCCCTTACTCTCAGGCCGAAATCTTCTCGTTGTTCGCTGAAAACAACATGGAGATTACCGACAGCACCATGCTGACCCCAGCGCTGCGCTTCGATCACCACAGCATTGTTGGCGATAACTGGAGCCCATCGCTGAACCTGTCACAAGGCCTGGGCGATGACTTCACCCTGAAAATGGGCATCGCCCGCGCCTATAAAGCGCCAAGCCTGTACCAGACCAACCCGAACTATATTCTGTACAGTAAAGGCCAGGGCTGCTACGCCACCGGCGCGGCGACCGGTATCGGCTGTTACATGATGGGTAACGAAGATCTGAAAGCGGAAACCAGCATCAACAAAGAGATTGGTCTGGAGTTCAAACGCGACGGCTGGTTGGCTGGCGTTACGTGGTTCCGTAACGATTATCGTAACAAGATTGAAGCGGGCATGACGCCGCTGGATCGCACGTCGATTACCCAGAAAAACCCAACTACGGGCAAAACTGCCACTACCTACACCGATATTTACCAGTGGGAAAACATTCCTAAAGCGGTGGTCGAAGGGCTGGAAGGGACGTTGAATATTCCGGTAAGCGAAACCGTTAACTGGACTAACAACATCACCTACATGCTGCAAAGTAAGAATAAAGAGACCGGCGAACGTCTGTCGATTATTCCAGAGTACACGCTGAACTCAACGCTGAGCTGGCAGGTACAGCAGGACGTTTCTGTACAATCGACCTTCACATGGTACGGTAAACAGCAGCCGAAGAAATACGATTATCAGGGTAAACCGGTCACCGGGACATCCACTAAGGAAATCAGCCCGTACAGCATTCTCGGCCTGAGCGCGACCTGGGACGTGAACAAAAACGTCAGCCTGACCGGCGGCGTGGATAACGTCTTTGATAAGCGTCTGTGGCGTGAAGGTAATGCCCAAACGGTTAGCGATACCAAAACCGGTGATTATATGGCGGGCGCTGGCGCGTACACCTATAACGAACCGGGCCGCACCTGGTATATGAGCATTAACACTCACTTCTGATTGTTCACTGTTCGCCCCTCTCCCGCCAGGGAGAGGGGTTCTCAGGAGCCTTATGCTTATTCACCACCACCGGTTTCACGGCCTCCAGCGTATCGATTTCCAACCCGAGACATTTACCACCAGCGATTTACTGTGGTTGCCCCATCATGCCCAGCTTGCGCCATGCGTGAAAAAGCGCCAGACCGAGCATCTGGCCGGACGTATTGCCGCCGTTTACGCGCTGCGCGAATGGGGTGAGAAAACCGTGCCGGGCATAGGTGAATACCGCCAGCCGCTGTGGCCTGCGGGTCTTTACGGTAGCATCAGCCATAGCGGGCATTCGGCGGTGGCGATCGTTGCCCGTACGCCAGTAGGCGTTGATATTGAAGCCATATTCAGCGCAGCGCTGGCAGAAGAACTCGCCGAGTCTATTACCACGGCGCAAGAGTGCGCGCGGCTTCGCCACACCTCCCAGCCCTTCCCGCTGGCGTTAACGCTGGCTTTTTCAGCCAAAGAGAGCCTGTATAAAGCGTTTTCTGCACGCTACCCGCAGCTGCAAAATTTTCATGACGCCGAGGTTTGCGCCATCGATGCTCAGCAGATAACGCTCCAGATCCCAACGCTTGCCTTAACCGTTTCGGTGCAATGGTTCGCCGTGGAGCCGCAGAGCGTCATCACGCGGGTATGAATGATGCCGCCGCCTTCTTTGCGGGTGTGCTGAAGCAGGGCGTCGCGCACGCCCCTTTTTTCGCCCTGCCTTCATTACGTCATATTTTTATAAGATAAGTGAAATTATGACTTTACGACCCTTCTCGCCTGGCGCTAACGTAACGACACAAAAACAAATAACCAGCGAAACAGGGATAAAATCATGATCAAAAAACTGCTGCCATTACTGGTGGTTAGCGCATTAACGGCCACAGCTCACGCCGCCACGCCGCCCAATACACTGGTGGTGGCGCAAGGGTTAGATGACATTGTCAGCCTTGATCCTGCCGAAGCCAACGAACTCTCCAGTATTCAAACCGTTCCCAGCCTTTACCAACGCCTTGTCCAACCAGACCGCGATAATCCTGAAAAAATCGTCCCTGTTCTCGCCGAAAGCTGGCAGGCCGACCCCGCCGCCAAAACGCTGACCGTGAAGCTCAAAAGCGACGCCAAATTTGCCTCCGGCAACCCCGTTCGCCCGGAAGACATTATTTTCTCCTACACCCGCGCGGTGACGCTGAACAAATCACCGGCATTTATTCTCAACGTGCTGGGCTGGCAGGCAGACAACGTAGCCAGCTTGCTGAAAAAAGTGGATGACCACACGCTGCAACTGCACTGGACGGCGGATGTCAGCCCGTCGGTGGCACTGAACATTCTCTCGACGCCAATTGCCTCTATCGTCGATGAAAAACAGGTGACGCCAAACATCAAAGGCGATGATCTCGGCAACGCCTGGCTGAAAATGCACTCTGCGGGCAGCGGCGCGTTTAAAATGCGCGTCTACCAGCCACATCAAGCGATTGTGCTGGAGGCCAACGCCAACTCACCGACCGGTGCGCCAAAACTGGCGAGCATTATTATTAAAAACGTGCCAGATCCGGCGTCTCGCCGCCTGCTGATTCAACAAGGCGATGCGGATTTAGTCCGTGACCTCGGCGCTGACAACATCAACGCCTTGCAGGGTAAACCGGGGATTACGGTGTTAAGTATCCCGTCTGCTGAGCAAAACTATCTGGCCTTCAACGCCGGTAATAGCGCCAACCCACTGTTGAGCAACCCCGCATTCTGGGAAGCCTCGCGCTGGCTGGTGGATTACAACGGCATCACCAAAGACCTGCTGAAAGGGCAGTATTTCGTCCATCAAAGTTTTATTCCGGTTGGAATGCCAGGCGCGCTGGAAAATAACCCGTTCACCTTCGACCCGGCAAAAGCAAAAGCGATTCTGGCGAAAGCGGGGATCAAAGACGCGCACTTCACGCTGGATGTAGAAAACAAACCGCCATTTATCACCATTGCCCAGTCAATGCAGGCGAGCTTTGCCCAGGGCGGCGTGAAGATTGATCTTCTGCCTGCGGCAGGTAGCCAAGTGTACGCCCGCGTTCGCGCCAGACAGCACCAGGCGGCGATTCGCATGTGGCTGCCGGATTACTTCGACGCCCATTCCAACGCCAGCTCTTTTGCCTTTAACGATGGTAAGTCCAGCACGGTTGCGGGGCTGAACGGCTGGAAAATTCCAGAGCTGAACAAAGAGACGCTGGCGGCCGTCGCTGAGCCAGATCCGGCAAAACGCCTCGACATGTATAAGAAAATGCAAGAGGAGTTGCAGCACAACGCGCCTTACGTCTTTGTTGACCAGGGCAAAACGCAAATCGTGGTGCGCGACAACGTTAAGGGGTATCAGCAAGGGCTGAACGCCGATATGGTCTGGTACGATCGCATCACCAAATAATCGCTGCCGCTATTTGTTCCCGGCAGCGCAGGCTGCCGGGTGTGTAGCCCGTTGGGTTCTCTGATATTCGGAATCAGCATGTCTGTTATTGCCCCTCTCAAAGTCGAACGGCGCGCAAAACGCCCGCTATTCGCCCTGCTTCAAGGGCTGTTCACGCTCGCCCTGACGCTGCTTGGCTTGCTCGTTGTCACCTTTGCCCTGTCGGCGCTTTCTCCGGTCGATCGGGTATTACAAATCGTTGGCGACCACGCCAGCCAATCCACTTACGATCAGGTTCGCCATCAGCTTGGCCTTGACCGCTCTTTGCCGGTGCAGTTCTGGCACTATCTGCAATACCTGGCGCACGGTGATTTAGGCATCGCCAGTTCAACCGGCCAGCCGGTGCTTTCTGACCTGCTTGCCGTCTTCCCCGCCACCCTCGAACTGGCGACTCTGGCCTTAATCATCGGCGCGGTTATCGGGGTTATCGCCGGCGTGCTCTGCGCCCGCTATGCCGGTTCACCCGGCGATCTCGCGGTGCGTACCTTTACCCTGCTGGGCAATTCCGTACCTATTTTCTGGCTGGGCTTACTGATGCTGGCGCTATTTTACGCTCGCTTGCAGTGGAGTGCGGGGCCAGGGCGATTGGATGATATTTACCAGTACACGGTAGAACCGCGAACCGGTTTTGCACTGATCGATACTGCGTTATCCGGTGATTTTTCGGCGTTTAAAAATGCGCTAAGTCACCTGGTATTACCCGTGCTGCTGCTGGCCTACTATGCGCTGGCAAGCATTACCCGCCTGACCCGCTCCGCCTGCCTGAGCGAAATGAATAAAGAGTACATCCTGCTGGCGCGCGCCAAAGGGACAAGCGAGATGGCGATTCTGTGGCGGCACGTGCTGCCAAATATTCGCGGCACGCTGCTCACCGTTATCGCGCTGGCCTATACCGGAATGCTGGAAGGTGCGGTGCTGACCGAAACCGTGTTCTCCTGGCCTGGCATTGGTCGTTATCTGACGACCGCTCTGTTCGCGGGGGATGCCACGGCGATTATGGGCGGTACGCTCTTGATTGGCGTCTGTTTTGTGCTTATCAACAATCTTACCGACCTGCTGGTGCGGTTGACTGACCCGAGGGTTCACTGATGCCGTCCTCTGTTTTCTTACGTCGCCTGCGCCGCTCGCCCGCCGCATTTTGTGGCCTGTTCATCATTACGCTGTTGCTGCTGGTCGCGTTGTTTGCGCCCTGGCTGGCGCCGCTCGACCCAAACTGGCAGGATGCCGCTTCACGCCTGCAAGCGCCGTCCTGGCAGCACTGGCTGGGAACCGACAGCTACGGTCGCGACCTGCTTTCCCGATTGATTTACGGCAGCCGTCCGGCGCTGGGGCTGGTCGCGCTGGTGACGCTCATCACGCTGCCGCTAGGCCTGCTGATAGGGATTTTGTCCGGCTACTACGGCGGCTGGCTGGAGCGCGTCTTAATGCGCTTTACCGATGTGGTGATGTCGATGCCACGGCTGATTCTGGCGTTTGCTTTCGTCGCCATGTTAGGCCCGGGGCTGGTGAATGGCGCATTAGCGCTGGCGCTTACCACCTG
>JBOFJM010000235.1:0-4905 GCA_051656825.1 Kluyvera sp. | reverse complement strand
GACCACGGCGATAACGTCGCCGTGAAAAACCACCTCATCTTTAATGATTGGCAGGTAATCTTTGACGATAATGCCAACCACCGGCGTACCGGGGATATCCTGCCAGGTGGCGATTTTAACCACCCCCTCGACCGCCAGCGCTTCGCTTAAGTCGAGTTGCTCAACTTTACCTGCCGGAATATCCGCATAACGGCAGACGCCGTAGAGCATATCAGGCAGGGTGATATCATCGCCGTAAATGGCGGTTCCTTTGACCTTGGCCAATCCATCCACGCGTCCTGGCGACGCTGAACGCAAAGCACACATAACGTTCCCCTTATTATCAAACCGGTAAGTCACTCACGGGAGAAGCCCATCGGCACTGATAAATCCAAGATTTGTGCCAGAAATCAAAGAGGTGGCTGTTAGCGTGTGTTTTGTGATTAAGCGCGCGGAAAACAGCACTCAGAAGCGGAGTTGTTTTACTCAAAGGATAAAAAGCAGCGGTATTGTGTGCCTGGCAATGCGGATATTCTCAAAGTAATAATCATCGATTATCAAAATAATAATTCATGCGGCATAAGCGTTAGCCTATCCCTAAAGACGATATTTGATACGCGCCAGGTAATTGACTTCGCCGCGAATAGTACGAAAATGTCCCCCACTCGTGATAACCCGAATAATGGCCTCTATGACATTTCGTTCTTTTCGTTTTTCCCGCCTGGCGACGGTGAAAAAGGCTGGCGCATTGATTGCCGGCGCACTTTTATTGGTGAGCTGTGATACCAAATCGCCAACCACCCCGTCATCGACGGTCAATCACGGCAAAAATCAGCATAACCAACAGCCGATGCGTGGCGTGTGGCTGACCACCGTATCTCGCCTCGATTGGCCGCCAATGAGTTCGATTAACGTGGTGAGCGCGTCAGCGCGCGCTATCCAACAGCAAACGGCACTGACCTATAAACTCGATAAGCTCAAAAGTCTGGGCATCAACACTGTTTTCTTCCAGGTAAAACCAGACGGTACGGCGCTTTGGAAATCTGACATTTTGCCCTGGTCAGACATGCTAACCGGCAATATCGGCGAATATCCGGGCTACGATCCGCTGCAATTTGTCCTCGACGAAGCGCACAAGCGCGGGATGAAAGTTCATGCATGGTTTAACCCGTATCGCGTTTCAGTCAATACGAAACCCTCGACCATTGCAGAACTTAATAGCACGATGTCGATGACGCCGCCGAGCGTGTACGTGCAGCACCGCGATTGGATCCGCACTGCGGGTGATCGCTTCGTGGTTGATCCCGGTATTCCTGAAGCACGTGACTGGATAACTCGCATCGTGGCAGAAGTGGTGTCGCGCTACGACGTCGATGGCATACAGTTTGATGATTATTTCTATAGCGAATCGCCACGTTCCGTGATGAACGATAACGCGACATTCCGCCAGTACGGACAGGGTTTTGCCTCGAAAGCCGACTGGCGTCGATATAATACCCAGCAGTTGATTGCGAAGGTTTCTTACACTATTAAGCAGTTAAACCCGAATGTCGAATTTGGTGTCAGCCCGGCAGGCGTATGGCGTAATCGCTCGCACGATCCAGCAGGGTCAGATACGCGCGGCGCAGCGGCGTATGATGAATCTTACGCCGACACCCGCCAGTGGGTGCAACAAGGCTTGCTGGATTACATTGCCCCGCAGTTGTACTGGCCCTTTGCTCGCGACGCTGCGCGTTATGACGTGCTGGCAAAATGGTGGGCCGACGTAGTGAAACCGACCAATACCCGGTTATATATCGGCATCGCGTTGTACAAAATAGGTGAACCGTCGAAGAATGAGCCAGACTGGGCGATTGAAGGCGGCGTGCCGGAGCTGAAAAAACAGATCGACTTTAACGAGTCGGTAGCCAATATTGATGGCACGATTCTGTTCCGTGAAGCTTATCTTGAACAGCCGCAAACTCAACAGGCTGTCGATTACCTAAAAAGCCGTTGGGGCAATTAATTCCCCATAGTAGTTGTGGACAATTAATTACCTATAGTAAAGGCCGTAGATGCGCAATATTTGTTGTGTATCCACGGCCTTTTCATTAACAAACAGCAACGTAGTCAGGTTCATTGGTTATCTGGAGGTAAGCACGGGGAAATACGGTAATCACCTGTATGTTTTTATATTCAAGAAATGTAAGAATACCAGATGAGAATTTCTATTGGAATTCGACAGGCTTCCCCCCTCTATATATGAGAAAATAACAGATGGAAATAAATACAAATACAGTGGCCTTCAAACCAGTTTCTGATTTTATTGAATCTGCCCGGAGTGACAGGCGTGAGCAGATGTCACCTATTGCACGATTAGTCGATTTAATTCTCTCATATATAGGGATTCGTCCCACTGACTCAAAATATTCTGAATCCTTTGCTAAAGAACTGTCAGAGCATTTGCAAACAATAATGATAGAATATACTCGGCAGAGCATTACGCTGAGGGATGGCATAAGCCTGTCCGTCGATCCTAATAAAAAGACCGCTGTATTGCGTTCTCCATACGGAAAGGAGGCCTGCATTCCCTATCCTCTGCTGCTGACAATCTGCATGAATTTTCATCTGGATGCTCAGCATTTTCAGAATGAAGGGGTTATCTATCCGGCTTCTATATCTTATAAAAAATGTTTGCCAGAAAAAGAAATTTATACATTTTTGGCAGATCAGAATCGGGGTTTTAACGCAAATACAACCATAAACTATCGTGTTGAAAATGGTCAGGAACCTCACTATCTCGATAATAACAGTTTATCTACCCTCGCGAATATCTTAGCCGCCCGGACAAACAACCAGGAAAACGATATAACGCAAAGTAATGTCAACTCATCACATCCTCAGAATATAGATAAAATAGAGGGTTTTAACGATACCGACATCAACCGCATTGTATCGGTCTGCAATCAAGGATTTACGTCTATCGTGTCCAATAATCTCGTCCTGGGTATCCGCAGTGCAAGTGGAGACATCAATATCATCGGTGCTGAACCCGTGGCAGGGCTACTGCATAAAGCAGAAATACCGTATACATTAGTTACGCAATTACTATGCCGCACCTCGCTACCACGAGAGTCGCCAGTAAACCACACACTAATAGGTGACGATATCACCTCAACATGGTCTGGCGTTGGACTCCCTATCTATGATCTGGCCAGACAGGAATGGGAATACATGAAATGTGATGTAACCGTCTCTGATTTCAGAAACGGCGCGGCTTTTATGAGTTTGAATTTCCACTCGCCTGAGGAAATTTTTTAAAAAAGGTTGCAGCGCAACGTTTAAATAAAGGCCGCCACTCGGCGGCCAGCGTAATATTAATCTAACGGTACACGTACATTCCACCCTGAGTACCACGGCTGAAAAGCACCTGCCACAACTCAATATCTCTGGCGCGGAACGCCCCGGCGCAAGCACACAGATAGTAGTTAAACATCCGGCGGAAACGCGGCGTATATTGCGGCGCTAACTCTGGCCATGCAGCGTTAAAACGCTGGTGCCATGCCATCAGCGTTTTGTCGTAATCACTACCAAAGTTGTGCCAATCTTCCATGATTAAGCGTGATTCACTGACATTCGCAATCTGGCGAATCGATGGCAGGCAGCCGTTCGGGAAGATGTATTTATTGATCCACGGATCAACGTTAACCCCCGTCTGGTTGCTACCAATGGTGTGCAGCAAGAATAAGCCGTCAGATTTCAGGCAACGATCGACCACGCTGAAATAGGTGTCGTAGTTTTTCGGCCCGACGTGCTCAAACATACCGACAGAAACGATGCGATCGTAGGTTTTATTCAGATCTCGATAATCCTGAAGCAGGATGGTGACATCCTCACCTTCGCAGCGTTGCTGCGCCATTTTTTGTTGTTCACGGGAAATCGTCACCCCCTCTACGCTAACGCCATAATTACGCGACGCATAGGCGGCAAGCCCACCCCAACCGCAGCCAATATCCAGTAGGGTCATGCCTGGTTTAAGCTGCAACTTTTCACAAATCATTTTTAATTTGGCGTTTTGCGCCTCTTCCAGTGATTTTGCTTCTTTCCAGTAACCACAAGAATACTGCATGTGCGGATCCAGCATCAGCGCAAACAGATCATTACCGATATCGTAATGTTCTTTACCCACAATCCCTGAGCGGTTACGAGACTGGAGATTAAACAACCGAGCTCTGGCAATGCGTAAAATATCTTTCAGATTACCCGGCATTTTTTTATCGAGTTTAGCTTCAAGAATTTTGCAAAATAAAATATCCAAACGCTCGCAATCCCACCATCCTTCCATATAGCTTTCCCCGAGGCCTAAAGAACCCTGGCGAAATACGCGCTTGAAAAAATCCGAATGATGGACCTGAATATCCCATGGCCGCGATCCGTTAATCTTAATATCGGCCTGACTGAGCAGGTCGTTACCCATCCGCGACCAGTTATCATTTAATTCATCAATATTTATAACGTCTGAGCAAACGGTGGCCATGATCTCTTTCCATAAACAGTGTGTATACGATGGCGAAGATTATTATTGATAACGTGATGGTATGTATTATGATGCGAGGACAATATTTATCGAATAGACGCCATCACAATGGATGACCGCCCTTCTTTTACACCAGGCCAAGCCAAACAGTGGATTTCATCGCAAGATGACTCGATGAAAGAGCTGCCGCAGTCGGTCTATTTTCGCTCTTACGTGCTGGAAGCCAACAACCACGTTGACCAGCATAGCCATTCGTTTGCCCAGTTTCACTTTGCCCGTAAAGGGAGTATGCGTATTGATGTTGCGGGGAAATGCTGGGTGATTCCCGCCCACTATGGCATCTGGATCCCGCACAATACTCCCCATGCGGTGTGGGCGTTAGATGACGTGTATCTGGAGAATCTGGATAT
>JBOFJM010000234.1:0-1600 GCA_051656825.1 Kluyvera sp. | reverse complement strand
TTCCGCTGCGTTGAATAAAAAACGTCAATCGTCATCGATCAAAGTGTGCCGTAGCGTAATTCCGGTGGATTGACAATGTTTTTGGCAGTGGCATGATGCGCACGAATCTGTTTATCCTCACGGTTTTAGACCCATGTCTACCTATACTCGCCCGGTGCTGTTATTGCTCTGTGGCTTATTGTTATTGACGCTGGCGATCGCGGTATTAAATACGCTCGTCCCGCTGTGGCTCGCCCATGAAAGTCTGCCGACCTGGCAGGTAGGAATGGTCGGCTCGTCCTATTTCACCGGCAATCTGGTAGGCACTTTGCTAACCGGGCGTCTGATTAAACGTCTTGGCTTTAACTTCAGCTATTACATTGCCTCGCTGATTTTCGCGGCGGGCTGCGTAGGGCTGGGCTTTATGGTCGGCTTCTGGAGCTGGATGTTCTGGCGTTTTATCGCGGGTGTCGGCTGCGCCATGATTTGGGTGGTAGTGGAAAGCGCGCTGATGTGCAGCGGTACGTCAAGCAACCGGGGCCGCCTGCTGGCAGCCTATATGATGATGTATTATATCGGCACTGTGCTGGGGCAGCTTATCGTTAGCAAATTGCCGACAGACATGGCGACCATTTTGCCGTTAATGACGGGGGTTGTGCTGGCGGGCATCCTGCCGCTGCTGTTTACCCGTATCATGAATCAACAAGACGATCCGCAGGATGGCAGCACTCGCGTTTGGCCTATGTTCAAACTGCGCCAGGCACGTTTAGGGGTGAACGGTTGTATTATTTCCGGGATTGTTCTCGGCTCGCTGTATGGCCTGATGCCGCTGTACCTTAACCACCGTGGCGTGAGCGATTCCGGGATCGGTTTCTGGATGGCGGTCATGGTGAGCGCCGGTATTCTGGGGCAATGGCCTATTGGTCGCCTGGCGGATCGCTATGGTCGTTTATTGGTGCTGCGCGTGCAGGTGTTTGTGGTCATTATCGGCTGTCTGGGAATGTTGAGCCAGGCGATGATGGCTCCGGCGCTGTTTATCCTGGGAGCGGCTGGCTTTACGCTGTATCCGGTAGCAATGGCCTGGGCCTGTGAGAAGGTGGAACATCATCAGTTGGTGTCGATGAACCAGGCGCTATTGCTAAGCTACACCATCGGCAGCTTAGTGGGGCCATCGCTCACCGCCATGCTGATGCAGAGCTACTCCGATAATCTGCTGTTTGTCATGATTGCGGGTGTCTCGTTGGTTTATTTGATGATGCTGCTGCGCAAAGCTGGGCATCACCCAACGCCTGTGGCCCACGCTTAATGATAATGTCCCGGCGTAGCGACCGCCATCAGGCGCACGGGCTGCTGTTCTGGCGGCGTTAAAGCGCAGGGTTCCTGATGGGGTATCACGAAAATTGTTGACCTCATCCAGCATGGTGTGCAGGTCATCAAAAGCGGGGCGAAGTTTTTCATACAGGCTGCGGCCGGCCTCCGTCAGCGCAACGCTTCGGGTCGTGCGGTTGAACCGGCGGATTTTTAATCGCTGCTCCAGTTGCTTAATTGCATGGCTAATTGCCGAAGTGCACCAGCTCTTTTCCGAGATGCAGGGCCATGATACCGCAGTGATTGTTTTCCC
>JBOFJM010000233.1:0-4581 GCA_051656825.1 Kluyvera sp. | reverse complement strand
AAATCCCTTTCTCGACACTAAAGTCTTGCAGATACCCTTCAAACCGACGAACTAACACGGAATAGTTGAGAAACCAGCCGATGTAAACCGCCAGCAGCATACTCAACGTCTGCTGGGACATCGCTTTTATACATTTCATGCGTAAAACCCTGGAAAGAGGGAAAACAAAAAAACGGGCTATAAATTTCGCAATTCATAGCCAGTTAATATATGCGTAGAGCCACAACGGCCTCATTTGCAAGCGCGGTCAGTAGACAACAAGAAAGGGGAAAAGTATTCGTTTAGGATGTGAATTGGCCAAATATTTTTGTAAATATTTGACCAAGTTAGATTAAAAAGTAGAGGAATATTTTACGCGTGCGCGTGATGCAGCACTTCACTTTTTGGCTGGCGAATGGTGGTAGACAGCGCCAGGGAAATAATCAACAACGCAAATATGACGCAGAAGGTAACGTAGAAGCCGCCAAACAGTGAAGCAATCAGCGAGCCACAGATACTACCGATACCGAAGCCCAGATAAATCACACCGTAGTTTTTCGCCAGGTTGTTAAGGCCAAAGAACTCACTGACCAGCGATGGGAAGACGGTGATAGTACCGCCGAAGTTAAAGGCAACACAGGCGATTGCCGCAAAGAAAGTGACTTCGTTCAATGGCGCGAACAGTAGCGCCGCCATACCCACCAGCGAAATAATCTGGCCAATCGTAATGACGCGGATACGGGAGATTTTATCAGACAAGATACCCAGCACCAGGCGACCACTCAGGTTCGCAATGGAGATAACAGTTACCGCATTCGCCGCTGTAGACAAATCCAGATGTACCATGCCCTGGGCAATATCTTTTGCCACGCCGATAACATACAGGCCGCTCATGCAAGCCGTCAGGAACATCACCGCCAGCATCCAGTACTGTGGTTTGCGCATTGATTCAGCCAGCGTAAAGTCGTTTTCAACGACACCGTTACGGCTGACAACTTCCTGATTCGGCGCGTCTTTCATCAACATCGCACCGAAGACAATCATCACCAGCACGATAGCGCCCCAGATCATAAAGGTTTTTTCGAGGCCGACAGTCTCCAGCAGGTGGCTGTCGATAAACTTGAAACCCAGGCTGCCCAGGCCATAAGAACCAATCGCAAAGGCAGAAATCAGCCCTTTACGCTCCGGGAACCATTTCACGCAGTTAGAGAGCGTCAGCAGATATCCAGCGCCATCGGCTAGGCCGACAATCACACCGGCGCTCAGCCACAGCATCATCAGGCTATTTGCGTGGGCGGTGAGGAAGAAGCCAACACCCAGCAAAATACCGGAGGCGATGGTGACGTGTTTAACGCCAAAACGTTCCTGTAATTTACCGGCGACGGAAGAAGAAATGGCCAGGCCCAGGCTTAACAAGCCGAAGGAGAACGCCACCTGGCTGACCGAGGTATCCAGCTTGCTGGACAGCGCACTGTTAAACAGGCTCCATGTATAGACAGAACCTAAAGCGAATTGGGTAATAATGGTGCCGATCAGGGTCAGCCAGCGGGTATGATTTGGGGTTGCAGCGTTCATGATGAAAGTGCCTTCTTGAATTAACTGTGGCCAACGATAACGAAGTTCGCATTTTCGCTGGCCGAAAAAGGCATGAAATGCATTCAGTGCGGAATGAAATGCATCATAAACGGCATGAATGACATGATGAGAAATGCAGCGCTGCATTAATTCATCATACAAATGTAACTATCAGAAGCGGGCGCTGACGCCCATCGTGTAGAAATAGTTCATGCCAACCGACATATTATCCGCCTGCGACAGCGCCGCGTAGGCAGCCAAATGTGAATTGAGTAACATGTCTGCGCCGACGGTAACATCCACCCAGTTCCCGTCCTGCGTGGTGGTTGGCATCCGGGTTAAACCCGATTGTGCCTTCCATTGGTTCTCACCAAACTGTTGGTTATAGCTCACCTGTGCCCAGGGGCGAATGCCCTGCCAGGGATGTGAATCCACCCGCCAGCCCAGCGTGCTTACGCTGGCGTGCCAGAGGGGGTCGGTCTGCGATGAAGCGGGCAACGTGTCGCCAAATTCACTCCACATAAAGCCCGGAGAGCCGTCATAACGCCATGCGGCGACCGGCCCCGTGGTCACGCCGTTGAGCAGCGGAAAATTCCAGCCGACGCTCATGGTTTTGGTCGTATCTAAAGGCGTGGCGTCTGGTATCGCGGTATTCAGCCCTGCGCCTGCCTGCACCGCTTCAATACGTTCCGCCAGGATGTCATCGTAGCGTGGTTGGTGATCGCTATCCCATGTATAGCGTTCCGCAGTATTACTTTGTGAGTCGGTCACGATATATTCTTGTTGCCAGGCTCTCACGTGTGGTGAAAATAACATCCACACGAAACCCGATGCCGGCGCAGCACATCGCCAGAAGCCATTGCATTTCTTATTATTCATTAAGTGACCCCAGAAAGAGCCCGTTTCGGCAGTTATTGTTATGTTTTAAGGGTAAGATCCCTGTAATAACTATTGCCTCTTTATGACCGGCGTCAAGCGAAGTGCAGGGTTTTATTCTGATGCATCAGCCATCGACAAAAACAGGGAGAATGACATGCAGCGTTGCGGTTGGGTAAGCCAAGACCCACTTTATATCGCCTATCACGATACCGAGTGGGGCGTCGCCGAAAAAGATAATCAGAAGCTGTTTGAGATGATTTGCCTGGAAGGGCAGCAGGCCGGGCTTTCCTGGATAACGGTGCTGAAAAAGCGCGAAAACTATCGCCGCGCCTTCCATCAGTTCGACCCGGTAAACGTGGCGGCAATGACAGAAGAAGACGTGGAGCGGCTGGTGCTGGATGCCGGTATTATCCGCCACCGTGGGAAAATTCAGGCCATTATCGGCAACGCGCGAGCATTCCTGACGATGGAAGCCAACGGTGAGTCGTTTAATGAATTTGTTTGGTCGTTCGTTGAGGGGACGCCGGTCGTGACTCAGGCGGCAACACTTAGCGAAATCCCTACCTCAACACCCGCTTCAGATGCGCTGTCTAAGGCACTGAAAAAACGCGGCTTTAAGTTCGTTGGCAGCACAATTTGTTATTCCTTCATGCAAGCCTGTGGGTTGGTCAATGACCATGTGACAGACTGCTTCTGCCATCCTGGAGTTCAGCATGATAAGAAAATGGGACACTAATCAGTACGCGCCATTACTCGATTTATGGCTGGAAAGTACCACCTACGCCCACCCGTTTATTGCCGAGCAGTATTGGCATGAGAGCCTGGCAATTGTGCGCGACACTTACCTGCCCGCAGCCGAAACATGGGTTTGGGAGGAAGGCCAGCGCCTTAAAGGGTTTGTTAGCGTGATTGAGACGCGCTTCGTTGGCGCGCTCTTTGTTGCACCGCAGGCTATTCATCACGGCATTGGCAGCGCGCTGCTCAGCGTCGTGAAGCAGCACTTTTCCGCGCTAAGCCTGGAGGTGTACCAGAAAAACTGCCGAGCGGTGAATTTCTACCACGCGCAGGGTTTTCGTATCGAAGACAGCGCGTGGCAGGAAGAGACTCGGCATCCGACCTGGATCATGCATTGGCAGGCGGATCAAACGCTGTAAGCGTAAGCGACGGGCCGTTATATTTCTCAACCCATGCCAGCGCTGTGTTTCCGGCGCAGCCGTTCCCCAGCCGTGAGCTGGGGATATCTTTGGTGAGCACATTCACCGCGCCATTTTTGCAAATCCCCCCAGCCTTGAGGTCTAAATCCGGCCATGCGCCTTCGTGCAGGCAAATCACGCCAGGTTTAATCCCTTCGCTTATCACCGCCCCAGCCAGCACTTGCCCACGGTGATTCCACACGCGCACGATATCGCCATCGTTAATCTGCCGCGCCTGTGCATCTTGCGGATGTAGCGTTAACGGCTCGCGCCCCGCCACCGCATAACGCTCGCGCAACGCGGTGTGATTCAGTTGGCTGTGTAAACGGTGCGCCGGATGCGCCGACAACAGTTGAAGCTGCCCTTCTTGCGCGTTGCCGTGCCATTCATCTGGCTCCAGCCACATCGGGTGCGGCGGGCAGTCGGCATACTGGAAGCGGGCAATCCGCTCAGAATAGATTTCGATTTTGCCACTTGGCGTTTGCAGCGGATTGGCCTGCGGGTCTGCGCGAAATGCACTAAAGCGCACGAAAGCGGCGTGCTGCTCGCTTTCCGGCATTTCAATCAACGTATTGGCCTGCCAGAAGTGTTCAAACGGTGGCAGCGTGACCTGCTGGCTGACTCCGCGCTGTGCCGCGATGTTGTAGAACGTTTCCAGCCATTGCAGCTCGCTTTTACCTTCGGTAAAACGCGCCCCGCCACCGGCTTCCCAGCGCTCGGACAGCTCGGCAAACACCGTAAAATCATCACGGGCTTCGCCTTGCGGCATCACCACGCGTTTCATCGGCACCAGATGCTGGTTACTGTAGTCGCCGGTCATGGTCAGGTCGTTGCGTTCAAACGAGGTGGTGGCAGGCAGGACGATATCCGCATGGCGCGCCGCTGCCGTCCAGTTGCACTCGGAAATAATCACCAGCTCCGGCTTTTGCCATGCTCGAATCAGCCGGTTGGTATC
>JBOFJM010000232.1:0-4342 GCA_051656825.1 Kluyvera sp. | reverse complement strand
TTGAGTTAGGTTGACTTCAGTTGAGGGAAAAAGCGGGTAAAGCCTTGTGTGGCGAGGATTTCGGACATAAAAAAAGACGTCGATTGACGTCTATTTATGTAATTTTGGTGCCGAAGGCCGGACTCGAACCGGCACGTATTTCTACGGTTGATTTTGAATCAACTGCGTCTACCGATTTCGCCACTCCGGCACTGAAGAGGTATGCGGAAAACGAGTGAATTATACCTGCCATACGCCGCCATGCAAGTACCTGTACATACTAAACCTGCTAAGTGTCTAAAAAACAAGCATCAGACTACTTTACCCCCGTTCTCCCCGTGCTTAATCCCCTCTTACGCGAAGCATCCCCTCTGCACATACTCTACACTCTCAGTTCAACACCACACTGAGAGTAATACGATGTCCATAATAAAAAGCTACGCCGCGAAAAATGCTGGGGCTGAACTGGAAGTCTGGGAATACGATGCGGGGGAACTCCTGCCTGAAGACGTTGAGGTAAAGGTAGATTATTGCGGTGTCTGCCACTCGGATTGTCGATGATCGACAATGAATGGGGGTTCTCTCAATATCCGCTGGTTGCTGGGCACGAGGTTATTGGCCACGTGGTTGCGCTGGGCAGTGCAGCGCAAAACAAAGGACTGAAAATTGGCCAGCGTGTGGGAATCGGCTGGACAGCACGTAGCTGCGGTCACTGCGATGCCTGCATCGACGGCAACCAAATCAACTGTACTGAAGGTTCTGTTCCCACCATCCTTAACCACGGTGGTTTTGCCGATAAACTACGCGCAGACTGGCAATGGGTTATACCGTTGCCGGATAATATTGATATCGAAACCGCAGGCCCAATGCTGTGCGGTGGTATTACCGTGTTTAAACCGTTACTGATGCATCACGTAACAGCCACCAGCCGCGTAGGGGTGATTGGTATTGGTGGTCTGGGACATATTGCCATAAAACTGCTGCGCGCAATGGGGGCAGAGGTGACGGCGTTTAGCTCCAACCCCTCAAAAGAGCAGGAAGTCCGAGCAATGGGCGCGGATCACGTGGTCAATAGTCGCTCTCCAGAAGCGCTGAAGGAGCTGGCGGGTCAGTTCGACCTGATAATCAACACCGTCAATGTTGACCTCAACTGGCAGCCCTATTTTGAAGCGCTGGCCTCGGGCGGCAATTTCCATACGGTAGGCGCGGTGTTAACCCCACTACCTGTTCCGGCCTTCACGCTGATTGGTGGCGATCGCAGTATCTCTGGTTCTGCTACGGGTAACCCGTTCGAGCTGCGCAAATTGATGAAATTTGCCGGGCGTAGCAAAGTTGCACCCATTACCGAACTGTACCCAATGTCGAAAATCAACGATGCCATTCAACATGTTCGCGACGGCAAAGCCCGTTACCGCGTGGTATTGAAAGCTGATTTCTGATACCAGGGCGGTGGCGTGTGCCACCGCTTTTTTATCCACGCCCCCAGGCGGCAAAAATCTCTGCGACAGCGACTGCACCGGGATCGGGCACACCGTTCAGGTTGTCGCTATTTACATACGACGCGCGCCCTGCTTTAGCTTTCTGCATATTAGCGGTACTTTCTGCTCCGCGCTGTGCATCGATAATGGCAGCATCTAAGCCGTCGTCTCGCAATGCTTCCAGTGCGGGTTGCAGGGCATCGATTAATGTTCGATCCCCCAGTTCTGCACCGCCGTAAAATTTCAGCTGCGTTAGACCCGCTAGCAGGGCATCAGGAAAAGTGCGCCCCTGCATTAGCGCTTGCCCTGCTGCGGTGAAAAATAGCGACATCAATACACCGCTGGAACCACCCATTACCGTTGCCAGCCGCTCGCCAATCAGCTGTAGTAACTGAGCGGGGTTATCCAGCGGCAGTGCGTTGCGGTTAAGCTGGGTGCTAATATCCTGCGCGCCTAACGCAAAAGTCGAGCCAGTATCACCATCACCCACTTTAGCATCCAGTGCATTCAAGTGGCTTTCGATATCGAGCAGCCTTTGGGTTGCCTGTGCGACCCATTTACGCACCTGTGAGTTCTCTGAGGGCTGAATCTCCAGTGCATCATGCACTTTCGTGTGAGCTACCGTTTTGGCTGGCGCGAAGGCGACAGCCCTCACCCAACCGCTAGTCTCGACCGCTGCCAGCAATGCCTGCTCTCTCATATCATCAAGCAACAGTAAAGATAGCGAAAAACCTTTCATATCGAGCGAGGTCACTAGCGAAGCGGGGCCAATTATCCACGCGATCTGCTCACGTAATGCGCCATGCGCCAGCTCTTTGGTCAGCAGCGCCACGCGCGCCTCGCCGACCGATGGCTTCAGCGTGTTCACTAATGTGCTCATCAGTTGCTGGCTGTTATGGCTGTTGACGACAGAACCCCCCGGCTCACCGTGAATCCCCAGCCCCAACTCCACTTGCCCTGTTTTGATTCGCTCCGGCGTTTCACTGCCGCCGGGCAAGTTACCGGTTTGCATAGCAAGCCCAAGGCTGAATACGCTGTCGCAGGCCTGCTGGGCTATCTCACGAACTTCGCTGAGTGATTTTCCCAGCTCGGCGGCATAGCCTGCGATTTTATGTACCAATACCGTACCAGCAATACCACGCGGTTGCTTATTGTCAGGTAGCGCGATGTCATCGGCCACAATCACCATTTCGACTTTTAAGCCATAGCGCTTGGCCTTCTCAGCGGCGAGGCCAAAGTTCAGTCGATCGCCAGTGTAGTTTTTAACAATCAATAAACAGCCACGATCGCCGGTGACAGCAACGATCGCCGGTGACAGCAACGATCGCGTTCAGTACCGCATCCACGCTGGGCGAGGCAAAAACATCACCGCACACGGCGGCAGTTAACATGCCTTTACCAACAAACCCAGCATGTGCGGGTTCGTGCCCTGAGCCACCGCCGGAGATAATCGCCACTCGACTTTTATCCCAGTCATTACGGGCAATAATACGTATCGCCGGATCGATGTCTAAACGCACCAGGTTAGCGAACGGTGCTGACAACACTACCCCTTCCAGTGCATCGTCCACCAGCTGTTTACGATTGTTCATGAAGAATCTGGACATAGCATTCCAAAAAAAAGCAAACCATATGCAAAGCATAGTCTGCGCTGGATAATGCGTCGCAAAGCAGACAATTTACTGCATCAGGATGCCGTTGCTTTGCCTATACTCGACGCAGAATAAATGGAGGATTACCCATGAGCGAACCTTTGCTAATTGCACGCACCCAGGATACACAGCTTGTTTTGCTGCCCGCGATGGCCAACCGTCACGGCCTGATAACCGGCGCAACCGGGACGGGCAAAACCGTTACCCTACAAAAGTTGGCGGAGTCATTCTCCGAAATTGGCGTGCCGGTATTTATGGCGGATGTAAAAGGTGACCTGACCGGTGTAGTGAAAGAGGGGCAAGCGTCAGAAAAGCTGCTGGCACGGCTGGAAAAAATAGGGGTGACCGGCTGGGAACCTCATGCTAATCCGGTCGTCACATGGGATATTTTTGGTGAGAAAGGCCACCCGGTGCGAGCCACCGTCTCCGATCTCGGCCCGCTTCTGCTTGCCCGTCTGCTTAACCTGAATGAGGTGCAGTCTGGGGTGCTGAATATCATTTTTCGCATCGCTGATGACCAGGGTTTATTACTGTTAGACTTTAAAGATTTGCGCGCTATCACGCAGTACATTGGTGATAACGCAAAATCCTTCCAGAACCAGTACGGCAATATTAGCAGGCCTCGGTGGGTGCGATCCAACGTGGGCTGCTCACCCTGGAGCAACAGGGGGCGGAGCACTTCTTCGGCGAGCCGATGCTGGATATCCATGACTGGATGCGCACCGACAGCAACGGTAAAGGGATTATTAATATCCTCAGCGCCGAAAAACTCTACCAGATGCCAAAGCTGTACGCCGCCAGCCTGCTGTGGATGCTGTCAGAGCTGTATGAGCAATTGCCGGAAGCCGGCGATGTTGAAAAGCCGAAGCTGGTCTTTTTCTTCGATGAAGCACACCTGTTGTTTAACGATGCACCGCAGGTGCTGCTGGACAAAATCGAGCAGGTTATCCGCCTGATCCGTTCTAAAGGTGTGGGCGTCTATTTTGTGTCACAGAACCCTTCGGATATCCCCGATGCCGTGCTTGGGCAGTTGGGCAACCGCGTGCAGCACGCGCTACGTGCATTTACACCGAAGGATCAGAAAGCGGTGAAAACCGCCGCACAGACGATGCGCGCCAACCCAGCGTTCAATACCGAGCAGGCCATTCAAGAGTTGGGAACCGGTGAAGCGTTAATCTCATTCCTTGATGAAAAAGGCAGCCCATCAGTCGTTGAACGTGCAATGGTGATAGC
>JBOFJM010000231.1:0-1831 GCA_051656825.1 Kluyvera sp. | reverse complement strand
CAATCACTTCACCGTCGCAGGGGATGATGTCACCGGCTTCTACCAGCACCACGTCACCTTTGCGCAGTTCATCGGCGGGGACGTGATCCATTTCCGCGCCGTAGCGGGCTTCCCGCAGCTTGCGGGCAAATGCCGTTTTCTTCACGCCTTTCAGGCTGTTGGCCTGCGCTTTGCTGCGGCCTTCCGCCATTGCTTCAGCAAAGTTGGCGAACAGCACGGTAAACCACAGCCACAGGGCAATTGCCCCGCTAAACCCGGCATTGCCGGGCAGATGACCCGTTGCCATCGCGACAGCCAGGCCGCTGGTGAGCAGGCTGCCAATCCAGACGATAAACATCACTGGGTTGCGCCATTGAATCATCGGGCTGAGTTTCTTCACGGCGTCGATCAGCGCCTGGCGAACCAAAGACGGTTCGAACAGCGCCAGTTGTTTGCGACTCATAACCAATAGCTCCGCATCACTCAAAACAGGGAAAGATGTTCCGCAACAGGGCCAATCGCCAGCGCGGGAATAAAGGTCAGAGCGCCAACCAGCAGCACCGTACCAATCAGCAGGCCGATAAACAGCGCATCATGGGTGGCCAGCGTACCGGTTGTGGCGGGCTGAATTTTTTTCGTGACCAGTGAACCGGCAATAGCCATCACCGGGATGATGACGCCAAAGCGGCCCAGGAACATGCACGCCGCCAGCAGGCAGTTCCAGAATGGGGTATTGGCGCTAAGGCCAGCAAAGGCGCTACCGTTGTTGTTGGCGGCTGACGATACGGCGTACAGCACTTCGCTAAAACCGTGCGAGCCTGGGTTGGCCATCGCGCTGCGCCCGGCGTCGGTCATCATCGCCAGCGCCGTGCCGAGCAGCACCAGCGTCGGTGTTACGAGGATGGCCAGCGCGGTCATTTTCATCTCCGGCACATCAATTTTCTTGCCAAGATATTCTGGTGTGCGGCCTATCATCAGCCCGGCGATAAACACCGCCAGCATGACGAATAACAACATGCCGTACAGGCCGGAGCCGACGCCGCCGAAGACCACTTCGCCAATTTGCATCAGCCACAGCGGGATCATGCCGCCCAACGCAGTAAAGGAGTCATGCATGGCGTTAACCGCACCGCAGGACGCCGCTGTCGTCACTACCGCATACAGGCTGCTGGCGAGAATGCCGAAGCGGCTCTCTTTTCCTTCCATATTGATACTGCTATCTGCGCCAAACGCCAGCAGGTGCGGATTCCCACGAGTTTCAGCCCACATCACCACCGCAACGCAGACCACAAAAATCAGCGTCATCGCCCACAGAATGGCGCGCCCCTGGCGGTTATCGCCAACCGCTTCACCAAAGGCAAAGCACAGCGCGGCGGGGATGAGGAAAATCGCCAGCATTTGCACGAAGTTGGTCAGCGCCGTCGGGTTTTCGAACGGGTGCGATGAGTTAGCATTAAAGAAGCCACCGCCGTTAGTGCCGAGCATTTTGATGGCTTCCTGCGAGGCAACCGGCCCCATTGGCAGCAACTGGTGTGCCCCTTCAAGAGTGGTAAACGGCTGGTACGGCAGCAGGTTTTGCAGCGTACCTTGCTGGATAAAAAACAGCGCCAGTAATAATGAAATAGGCAGCAGCAGCCACAGCGTAATGCGGGTGATATCCACCCATGCGTTACCGAGCGTAGAAACGCTATGGCGCGCAAAGGCTCGCACTAAGGCAAACAGCACGGCAATACCGGTGGCGGCAGACAGGAAGTTCTGCACCGTCAGCCCCGCCATCTGGCTTAAATAGCTCAACGTGGTTTCGCCACCGTAGGATTGCCAGTTGGTATTGCTGACGAAACTGACGGCGGTA
>JBOFJM010000230.1:0-4223 GCA_051656825.1 Kluyvera sp. | reverse complement strand
ACACGGATAAATCGGTGATATCACCACATCAACCAGACGATACGCCTGAACTGTTGAATGCTTTAATTTAAACAGAGAGAAACGGGAGGGATAAGTGAAGTGGTGCTGATACCCAGAGTCGAACTGGGGACCTCACCCTTACCAGGGGTGCGCTCTACCAACTGAGCCATATCAGCACGTCTGGAGCGGGCAGCGGGAATCGAACCCGCATCATCAGCTTGGAAGGCTGAGGTAATAGCCATTATACGATGCCCGCATCCTGAAACTCGGCTACCCAGTTCTTTCTGTGCCAAAAAAAAGAGATTTCTCTCTTTTCTTTGTTTGAGCTAGTTATCTTACCAACCAGCTCTGGCTTCGCAATGCTTAGCCTGAAAGTGGTGGTGGGGGAAGGATTCGAACCTTCGAAGTCTGTGACGGCAGATTTACAGTCTGCTCCCTTTGGCCGCTCGGGAACCCCACCTGATGGTGCCGACTACCGGAATCGAACTGGTGACCTACTGATTACAAGTCAGTTGCTCTACCTACTGAGCTAAGTCGGCATCAAGTAGCGCGCATTCTATGGAGACCTGCGCCTTCATGCAACTAAAAAATTGCAGAAAATGTTCTATCGCTCATGTTTTGTGCAATTGCGCGTAAAAATTCAGCACAATGCTATTTTAATGAGCAAAAATAGCGTGTTCATCTACCTCACTTCCTGCTTCCACCTCTTTACCTCGTAGCCGGAGAGTGTTTCCACTCTATAAGCAGGCTTCAGTTCCGTTTTAGTTACTTCATTCTTACTCCAGCGGGCAGAGTCGATAACAAAGAACCGCGTTTTCTCACGAAAGCGCCACTCATTTGGATTTTTTCTTCTTTTTATATTCCATCTGGTGTTAACCTCCTGCCCATTGTCCTGATTAACTGAATGTGAAGCGTCGTGCACAATCAGCGCGATAGCCATAACATGCTTATGAGAAAACAAGAGCAAACGTTAATGACTCCTTATCTACAGTTCAATCGTAGCCAGTGGGCGGCGCTGCGTGATTCCGTGCCAATGACCCTGACTGAAGGGGAAATTACACGCTTAAAAGGTATCAACGAAGATTTATCGCTAGAAGAAGTGGCGGAGATCTATTTGCCTTTGTCACGTTTACTGAACTTCTATATTAGTTCTAACCTCCGTCGCCAGGCGGTGCTGGAACAATTCCTCGGTACGAACGGCCAGCGTATTCCTTATATCATCAGTAGTGCCGGTAGCGTGGCTGTAGGTAAAAGTACGACCGCACGTGTGCTACAGGCGCTGCTCAGCCGTTGGCCGGAGCATCGCCGCGTTGAGCTCATTACAACCGATGGCTTCTTGCACCCTAATGAGGTGTTAAAAGAGCGCGGATTGATGAAGAAGAAAGGATTTCCCCAGTCTTATGATATGCATCGACTGGTGAAATTCGTTTCTGATCTGAAATCAGGTGTTCCCGATGTCACTGCACCTGTTTATTCCCATCTTATTTATGATGTTATTCCTGATGGCGATAAAACAGTGACACATCCAGATATATTAATTCTGGAAGGGCTGAATGTTCTGCAAAGCGGCATGGATTATCCACATGATCCGCATCATGTATTCGTATCTGACTTTGTTGATTTTTCAATTTATGTTGATGCCCCAGAAGAGTTATTAAAGTCCTGGTATATCAATCGTTTCTTGAAATTCCGTGAAGGGGCTTTCACCGATCCAGACTCTTATTTCCACAACTACGCACAGCTTTCTAAAGAGGAAGCAATCAATGTGGCAACATCATTGTGGAATGAGATTAACCTACGGAATCTAAACGAAAATATTCTACCAACACGTGAGCGCGCTAGCTTAATTCTGACCAAAAGCGCGAATCACTCTGTTGAACAGGTTAGGCTGCGGAAATAATTGATACAAAAAAGGGAGCCGAGGCTCCCTTTTCTTTTTATTCTGCGCTACGCAATGAAATCTCACCGCCAACCCAAGGCTTGATGATTCCATCTTGCTCAAGTAATAATGCCCCTTGAGCATCAATGCCACGAGAAATACCGAAGATTTCTTTATCCCCAATAATTAACTTAATAGGGCGGTTAATAAAGTTGTCCAATTTATCCCAGCGAGAAAGATAAGGCGCTAACCCCTCTTGTTCAAACAGATGTAATGCATCATGCAGCTCGTTAATTAACCGCGCAGCCAGAATATTACGATCGATAATGATCCCAGCTTCTTGCAGGTTGATCCAACCTTGATTAATCACATCGTTTTCAACACGACGCATCACCAGATTAATGCCTGCGCCAATAACGATTTGCGCCGCATCCCCTGTTTTACCCGTAAGCTCAACCAGAATACCCGCCAGTTTGCGATCGTTAAGATACAGATCGTTAGGCCATTTCACGCGGACTTTATCAGCCCCCAGGCTTTGCAACACTTCTGCCATCACAATCCCGATAACCAGGCTTAGGCCAATTGCCGCCGCTGGGCCTTGTTCTAAGCGCCAATACATGGAGAGATACAGGTTTGCGCCAAATGGGGAAAACCATTTACGTCCGCGACGGCCACGTCCTGCCTGCTGGTACTCCGCGACACACGCATCACCAGATTGCAGTTCGCCAATTTTGTCGAGCAAATACTGGTTGGTCGAATCGATAACCGACAACACGGCAACGTTGCCATAACCCACCCCCTGACGAATACGCTCAGCTTCCAGCAAATGAATCGGCTCGGGCAGGCTGTAACCTTTGCCCGGCACGGTGAAAACATCAACACCCCAGTCTCGCAGAGTCTGGATATGCTTGTTGATAGCCGCGCGACTCATACCTAACTGTTCACCCAGCTGCTCGCCGGAATGAAAATCACCATCAGCAAGCAGGGAAATAAGCGTTAATGGCACCGTGTTGTCTTTCATTTAATTACCTCAACCGCATTCACTTCACCTGTACTGCCGATAAAGCGCACTTCAGGCTCCAGCCAAACGTTAAATTTCTCGCCAACCTGCTGACGAACATGATGGGCTAATTTCACAACATCACTGCTTTGTGCATTTTCGACGTTGACCAATACCAATGCTTGTTGCTGATGAACTGCAGCCCCCCCTTCGACGTGACCTTTCAACTCGCATTGGTCGATAAGCCAACCGGCTGCCAGTTTGACGCTACCGTCAGGCTGTGGATAGTGCGGTGCTTTTGGGAAACTCGCTAATAGCGTTTCTGCATATTCAGCGCTGACTACTGGGTTTTTAAAGAAACTACCCGCGTTACCATTCACTTTCGGATCCGGTAATTTGGTCATACGCATATGACATACAGAGTCAAATACATCGCGCGGAGTCACCGTTTGTGGGTCAAGACGGGTGAGATCGCCATAAGTCAGCACCGGCTGCCATATTTTTGCCAGACGGAAACCAACGGCAACAATGACGAAGCGATTCTGATAAGCATGTTTAAAGATGCTATCGCGATAGCCAAACTGGCATTCTGCGGCCGAAAGGCGCTGATGCTCACCCGTTGCCAGTTCGATGCAGTCAACATATTCGCAAACATGCTGTAGTTCGACGCCATAGGCACCGATATTTTGGATCGGAGAAGAACCCGCACAACCGGGAATCAATGCAAGATTCTCCAGACCGGGCATGTTGTTATCCAGCGCAAAGCGTACCAATTGATGCCAGTTCTCCCCTGCACCAACATGTAAATGCCAGGCATCTGGCGTTTCGGTAACCGTAATCCCTTTCAGTCGGTTCAGAATAACGGTGCCGGAATAGTCTTCCAGAAACAGAACGTTGCTGCCTTCACCTAAGATCAAAACCGGCAGCCCTTCACGAGTAGATTGCTGCCAGGCGCTCAGTAATTGTTGTTCATTTTCAGCGCATACGATGTGTTTTGCACAATGGTCAATGCCGAAGGTATTCCAGGCTTTTAAGGAGTGGGTCATAGCTGCTTTCCTGATGCTAAATCGCCGATAGTTTACCGTATCTGCTCAGGGAAGGCTTGCGGTTATATTGAGGGGGAAAGAAGGCTGTCGGATAGAGTGTTTTTATAATAATTGTAGGCCGGATAAGGCGTTCACGCCGCCTTCCGGCAACGCTGTGCTCCGCCCGTCACCGGCGACACCACGCTTTCTGACCTGTTCCGCACACGCAAAAAAGCCCATCCGTCAGGATGGGCTTTTTCACTAATTGATGCCTGGCAGTTCCCTACTCTCGCATGGGGAGACCCCACACTACCATCGG
>JBOFJM010000229.1:0-5026 GCA_051656825.1 Kluyvera sp. | reverse complement strand
GTGGTTGCTCAACGTCTGGTGCGAAAGCTCTGCCCACACTGCCGCCAGCAGGCGTCGGGTGAACACCCTCTTCCGCACACATTATGGCCGCGCCAGCTTCCACATTGGACAGCGCACGGCTGCCAGCAGTGCTACCACGGCTATCAAGGGCGTTTGGCGCTGTTTGAACTTCTGCCGCTAACCCCTTCGCTACGCCAGGCGATTGCCAATGGCGTCACCCCGACAGAGCTTATGCAACATGCCCGGCAGTCAGGAATGACCACCCTGTTTGAAAATGGCTGTCAGGCTGTCGAGCAAGGGCTTACCACACAGGAAGAACTGCTTCGCGTACTTGGGATACCGCAACATGCGTGAACAACTGTGGCAGTGGCGTGGGTTGGCTGCCGATGGGCAAGCGCAAAGCGGCACACTTTGGGCCAACCATCGCCCGGCAGTACTCATCGCATTACAACAACAGCGCATCACGGTGGTGTCGTTAAAGCGGCGAAGCGTCAATACCGCGCAGTGGCGGGCACAGCACACTTGTGCGGTCATCAGCCAACTGGCAACCTTATTACAGGCTGGGTTGACGCTTTCGGACAGCCTGGCACTGCTTGCCCAGCAGCATCCTGTCGCGCAATGGCGTGCCCTGCTCGACACACTAGCACAAAGGCTGGCTCAAGGGGTTTCGCTATCAGAAGCGTTGCAACAATGGCCACAGGCTTTTCCACCGCTGTATCTGGCGATGATCCGCACTGGTGAGATTACCGGCAAGCTAGAACATTGCTGCCTTGAGTTAGCTCGCCAGCAAAAAGCCCAGCTTCAGCTTGCCGCTAAGGTGAAAACCGCTCTACGTTACCCACTGATTATCCTGTCATTAGCCGTGTTGGTGGTCACGGCAATGGTCGGTTTTGTGCTGCCAGAATTTACCGCTATCTACCGCACCTTCAACACGCCACTGCCGACGTTAACGCTGGCGGTCATGGCGACAGCCGCATTTGTGGAGCAGAGCTTTATCCCGTTATTGCTGCTCTTTCTGCTGCCTGTTGCCCTGAGTGCTATGTTGAAAAACCATCCCCCCTGGCAACGCATGCGCCAACGAATACTGCTCGCCATCCCCGTCATGGGGAAACTGGCTCGTGGGCAGATGCTTAGCCAGATTTTTACCGTACTGGCGCTCACCCAGCGGGCAGGTATCGCCTTTTTGCAAGGGCTTGAAACCGTCGAAGAGACGCTGAGTTGCCCATGGTGGCGCGAGGTGATTACACGTCTACATCAGGATGTGGCGCAGGGCAGCGCTATCTGGCAAGCCATGGAGAATAGCCAGGTATTTACGCCGCTGTGCTTGCAGCTCGTCAGAACCGGAGAAACATCGGGGGCGTTAGATGAAATGCTGGAAAATTTGGCGCGACATCATAATGAAAGCACTCAGACACTCGCCGAGAATTTAACATCGCTGCTGGAACCCGCACTGCTGGTGGTCACAGGCGTAATTATTGGGACATTAGTGGTGGCGATGTATCTGCCCATTTTTCACCTGGGCGATGCCATCAGTGGGATGGGGTAACGCTGGCGCAGAGCGCGCCAGCGAAACGTCGGACATTACAGGCTGTTGAACACGCGGTTCTCTTGTTCCTGTACCCGAATAAAGGTGGTGCGTTTGGTCAGCTCTTTCAAACGTGACGCGCCCACATAGGTGCAGGCTGAACGCAGGCCGCCTAAAATATCGCGCGCGGTGTTTTCAACCGGGCCGCGCAGTGGCAGCTTAACGGTTTTGCCTTCTGCGGCACGGTACTGTGCAACGCCGCCCACGTGGCGATTCATGGCCGACTCGGAGCTCATGCCGTAGAACAGCATGAATTTCTCGCCGTTTTCTTCCACAATTTTGCCGCCGCTTTCGTCGTGGCCTGCCAGCATACCGCCAAGCATCACGAAGTCTGCACCGCCACCGAAGGCTTTTGCCACGTCGCCCGGCATTGTGCAGCCACCGTCGCTAACGATCTGGCCGCCCAGGCCGTGTGCCGCATCAGCACACTCGATAACAGCGGAAAGCTGCGGGTAGCCGACGCCGGTCTTCACGCGGGTGGTGCATACCGAGCCAGGGCCGATACCTACTTTCACGATATCTGCGCCAGACAGAACCAGCTCTTCGCACATTTCGCCCGTCACCACGTTGCCTGCGCAGATGGTTTTGCTTGGCCATGCTTCACGCGCTTTAGCGACAAACTGGACAAAATGCTCAGAGTAACCGTTTGCAACATCGATACATACAAAGGCCAGCGACGGGTGAAGCTTGAGGATCTGCTGAGTTTTTTCAAAGTCAGCGTCGGAAGTGCCGGTAGAGACCATCACATGCTTAAGCACATCTTCGGACTCAGCCTGGACAAACGCTTTCCAGTCTTCAACGGTGTAGTGTTTGTGTACAGCGGTCAGAATACCGAAAGAGGCGAGAACTTTTGCCATACCGAAAGTGCCCACAGAATCCATATTCGCAGCAATAATCGGCACGCCTGACCAGCGTTGACCTGAATGCTTAAAGGTGAATTCGCGTTCCAGTTCAACATCGGAACGGCTTTTTAGGGTAGAGCGTTTAGGGCGGATAAGAACGTCTTTGAAACCTAACTTCAGATCTTCTTCAATACGCATGTGCGGATTCCTGGGGTTAATGGCAATTAATATGAGAGCACAACTCCAGTAATACAATCATACGCACTAATCAGGTCTTCACAAGACTGCGAATTTCACTTTTTTTAAGCTACAATCCCATAAATTTACCTGGCGAATAGTACGGTGCATCATTGATTCATCAGCACTGCACTGCCATTTTTTTAACCAAATGATTTTCATACTAAAAATCCAGGGCTAAGCGGTATGACTTACACAGTAGCGTTAACAGGCGGCATCGGCAGTGGTAAAAGTACCGTCGCAGATGCATTTTCTCGCCTGGGTATTAACGTTATTGATGCAGATATTCTTGCCCGTCAGGTCGTTGAGCCTGGCACATTCGCACTTGCGGCCATCGCAGAACATTTTGGTACCTCTGTCCTTATGTCGGACGGCACACTTAATCGCCGGGCTTTACGGGAACGCATTTTTGCTCACCCTGATGAAAAAGCCTGGTTAAATGCCCTCTTACACCCCTTAATTCAGCAGGAAACCCAACGCCAATTTGCGCAGGCGACATCACCTTATGTCTTGTGGGTTGTGCCGTTGCTGGTGGAAAACAAACTCTATAGCCAGGCCGATCGTGTCCTGGTGGTCGATGTATCACGTGAAACCCAGCTTCATCGGACGATGCAGCGCGACCAGGTATCGCGTGAACATGCGGAAAATATTCTTGCAGCCCAGGCCACGCGTGAAGATCGTCTGGCCGTGGCTGATGACGTTATTAATAACAACGGCACACCAGATGCTATTGCATCGGATGTTGCCCGCCTTCACGCGCTCTATCTGGAGCTTGCGGCACAGGCTGTATCACAGGAAAAATCGTAATGCACACCCACATCCTTTTTGAGCATCCCTTAAACGAAAAAATGCGTACCTGGCTGCGTATTGAATTTCTGACTGAGCAATTGAATGCCAATTTACCTATCAGGGATCCCGCCAGTGCACTGCATTTTTTTCGTAACGTTGGGGATTTGCTGGATGTGTTCGAGCGCGGCGATATCCGCACTGAACTTCTAAAAGAGCTGGAACGTCAGCAGCGTAAATTGAAAGCCTGGTGCGAAGTGCCCGGCGTCGATTTAAGTCGTATTGATGCACTACACCAACAGTTAAAAAACAGCAGCAGTATTTTGATGGCAGCGCCGCGCATCGGCCAATTCTTACGTGAAGACCGCCTGATTGCCCTGGTTCGCCAGCGTTTGAGCATCCCAGGCGGCTGCTGTAGCTTTGACCTGCCAACGCTGCATGTCTGGCTGCATAGCAAGCAGCATCTGCGCGATGCTCAGGTAGAGTCCTGGATGGCAAGCCTGGAGCCACTGAATCAAGCGCTGTCACTCATTCTCGACCTCGTGCGCAACTCAGCTCATTTCCGTAAACAGACTAGCCTTAACGGCTTTTATCAGGACAATGCCGATGATGCCGACCTTCTGCGTCTGAAGATGGAGCAGTCCTCTCAGCTTTACCCACAGATTTCCGGCCATAAGAGCCGTTTTGCCATTCGCTTTATGCCGCTGGATAGTGACAACGGCACCGTGCCGGAGCGTTTGGACTTTGAGCTGGCATGCTGCTAAGGAGAAATAATGACTGACGTAATCACGGTAAATTGCCCCACCTGTAACAGACCGGTTATCTGGGGAGAGCAAAGCCCTTTCCGCCCGTTTTGCTGTAAGCGCTGCCAGTTGATTGATCTCGGCGAATGGGCGGCAGAAGAGAAGCGAATTCCCAGCAGCGGCGATCTCTCCGATACCGATGGCTGGAGCGAAGACCCGCAGTAATCACCCACCGGCCACTGCGTAGGCCGGATAAGGCAAAGTCGCCATCCGGCAATCGGTTTTCAACCAGCCTGATGGCGCTGTGTTTATCAGCCCTACCCCGCAATCAGTTTATCGATAATCGGGGCATTGGCAGGAGGAAACTCATCCGCCACTAAATCCTGTTGCGCAACCCAACGTCCGGGCTGCCCCTCTTTGCCCCACGGCTCGCCTTCCCAACCATCAACCAGCCAAAACCACAGCGTAATGTGGCGATCCGGGAACTGATACTCCAGCTTATCAAACGGTTTCAGCGATGTTACCGTAATCCCAACCTCTTCTTGCAGCTCGCGAATCACCGCGTTTTCAGCGCTTTCGCCCGCTTCAATTTTACCGCCGGGAAACTCCCACTTATGCGCCATATGCGCATCGGCAGCACGTTGGGTGATATAGATTTCACCTGCGGCATTGCGAATGATGCCGACGGATATTTGCAGTATTTTCATTTTGTCTTATCCATAAAAAAGGCGCAGAGTTCTGCGCCTTTTACTTTTTTAGCTGACCTTAGCTCAAGCGGCCGTGGCACTGTTTGTATTTTTTACCGGAACCGCATGGGCATGGGTCATTACGCC
>JBOFJM010000228.1:0-6073 GCA_051656825.1 Kluyvera sp. | reverse complement strand
GATATTCTGAGTTATATGACGAATTACTATAACCAGCGCAGGCCGCATAGCTTCAATAATGGTCAGACGCCGTATGCTAAAGAAAAGCATGCGGCGTAAAAAACCTTAACGAGTGTCCAATATTGCTAGACCACATCAGAGCGTAGTGCGAAGCACCGATTTCCCTGCGGGGCCGCAGGGATTGTCAAGGGGGACTCGGCAGTCCCCCTTGACCCGTTCACAGGAACAGGTGCTTCATGTTCTACAAAACATCAGGTGAACGGAATATGACGCTTAACTGACCAGCATTAACCTCATCGGTGGCCTTTTACATTGCAGGTTTTGTCTGGCTTCTTTTTTTATGCTGTTTTGGTGCGAATTAGATAATCGAACGCGCTCAAAGAGGCTTTCGCACCTTCGCCCGCAGCGATAATAATTTGTTTGTATGGCACAGTGGTGCAGTCGCCTGCGGCGAATACGCCCTTGACGTTAGTCTCGCATTTGGCATCGATGATAATTTCACCCATACGGTTACGTTCAATCACGCCTTCCAGCCAGTTAGTATTCGGCAACAGACCAATCTGTACAAAAATACCCGCCAGCTCAACGTGATGCTCATCGCCGCTGACACGGTCGCGATATTGCAGGCCAGTCACTTTACTGCCGTCGCCCTTCACTTCCGTGGTCTGTGCGTTGAGAATAATGTCAACGTTCTTCAGGCTGCGTACTTTATCCTGCAATACCTGATCGGCTTTCATTTCTGGGGCAAATTCCAGCAGCGTAACGTGCTCAACCACACCGGCCAGATCGATTGCCGCTTCTACGCCGGAGTTACCGCCGCCGATAACAGCCACGCGCTTGCCTTTAAACAGTGGGCCATCGCAGTGTGGGCAATAGGTTACGCCTTTGGTGCGATATTGATCTTCACCCGGCACGTTCATATTGCGCCACTTAGCACCGGTCGCGATGATAATGCTACGCGCTTTCAGCACCGCGCCAGACGCGGTTTCAATCTGATGCAGGCCGCCTTCAACGGAGGCAGGCACGAGCTTAGACGCGCTCTGGGAGTCAATCACGTCCACTGCGTACTCGCTCACGTGTGCTTTTAAAGCCCCGGCCAGTTTCTGACCTTCGGTTTTCGGCACAGAGATGTAGTTTTCGATATCCACGGTATCCAGCACCTGGCCGCCAAAACGTTCGCCCATCAGGCCAGTGCGAATCCCTTTACGCGCCGAGTACACCGCCGCTGCCGCACCGGACGGGCCGGAACCGACAATCAGCACATCGTACGCGTCACGTTTGTTCAGCTCTTCCGCCGCGCGTTTTTCCGCACCGGTGTCCACTTTGGCAACAATTTCCGCCAGCGTCATACGCCCCTGACCAAATTCCTGACCGTTGACGAACACCGCCGGAACGCCCATCACGTTACGATCGGTAATTTCATTCTGGAACGTACCACCGTCGATTGCCGTATGTTTGATGCGTGGGTTCAGCACCGTCATCAGGTTCAACGCCTGCACCACGTCCGGGCAGTTGTGGCAAGAGAGCGAATAATAGGTTTCGAACTCAAAATCACCGTCGATATCACGAATCTGCTCCAGCAGAGACTGCGCTTCTTTTGACGGATGACCACCTGTCCACAGCAGTGCCAGTACCAGCGAGGTGAACTCGTGGCCCAGCGGGGAACCTGCAAAACGCGGGCCCTGGTGGGAACCTGGGTTAGTGATCAGGAATGACGGCTTACGAACCGCCAGCGAGTTATCGACTTTGAAGGTGACTTTCTCTGACAGTTCAGCAATTTCAGCCAGCAGTTCCTTGATTTCTGCCGATTTGGCGCTGTCATCCAGCGTGGCAATCAGCTCAACAGGTTTGGTCAGCTTTTCAAGATACGCTTTGAGCTGGATTTTCATGTTGGTGTCGAGCATGTTTATCTCCTGGGCTTAAATACATCATCATGCAAGCTGCCTCATTCGGGCGGCCTGGATGCAACTTGCATCATAGTGCGGGGAAGAAAAACGGGTGCTATGCACCCGTTGATAGCTGGGTGGCACTTCGCTTACCCAGCCTACGTTTTAGCAAGCCTGGATTATAGGCCGGATAAGCGTAGCGCCATCCGGCTTTGAAGCGCCTAAAGGCTTAGATTTTGCCGACCAGATCCAGAGATGGAGCCAGAGTGGCTTCGCCTTCTTTCCATTTAGCCGGGCAAACTTCACCTGGGTGAGAAGCGACATACTGAGCGGCTTTGATTTTACGCAGCAGGTCAGACGCGTCACGGCCGATACCTTCAGCGGTAACTTCGATAGCCTGGATGATGCCCTGTGGGTCAACAACGAAGGTTGCACGGTCAGCCAGACCTTCATCTTCACGCATGTTGTCGAAGTTACGGGTCAGCGCGCCAGTTGGGTCGCCGATCATCGCGTATTTGATTTTCGCGATGGTTTCAGAGCTGCTGTGCCACGCTTTATGGGTAAAGTGGGTGTCGGTAGAAACGGAGTACACGTCTACGCCCAGCTTTTGCAGTTCTTCATAATGGTCTGCAACGTCACCCAGTTCGGTCGGGCATACAAAGGTGAAGTCAGCTGGGTAGAAGAAGAACACGCTCCAGCGACCTTCGATGTCTTTCTCGGTGACTTCGATGAACTCACCATTTTTGAACGCCTGGTTTTTGAAAGGTTTAATTTTGGTATTAATTAAGGACATCTGTACTTCCTCCGTGTTTTCGTTGAGGTCTACATTAACCAACTATTCCTGATTCGACCAATGCGTTTACATTATCAAATCAATAAGCGATATCTAACAACCACAACGAGACAACTTTGTGAACCGATGAACGAGGACAGGCACAAAGCGCACATCCCCAGACGTAAAAAGGCCGCAACAAAGGCGGCCCGATTACCTGAATCTCCCGCAGGTGAATTCAGCGCCAGCCAAGCTGGCAAATTGTTGCGCTCCACAGACCTTTAACAAAGGCTGTTACAGCACGCGGATTACATCACCCCCTATCCTGAAGGGCAATCCGTTGGGCGTTGGTCTTACCGATGATTGTGATAGGCTATACCGTCAACGCCATACTACCTACTGATTTTACAGAGATTTTCCATGCCACACCCTTCTTTACCTCGTAAAGAATTTTTCAAGATAAAAATTAACGGCATCAACAAAGATAAATTAATTATAATTACTAAGTTAATTATTAATAAAATGAATTACATTTATTTAATGTATATTCTATCCTATTTTCCCACCAGTATGGATAACCGTGAACTTCTGATATATATTTAGAGAATGTTCAAAGATAATTAAGTTTTTCGAACACATGGAATGTGGCGAAGAAAAGGCATCTCTATGCCCTCTTTTAAAAAGGATAGGTTATGGCAAATCTTTATGATCTTAAGCGTTTCGATCTCAATCTACTCGTCATTTTTGAATGCATATATCAACATCTTAGCATCAGCAAAGCCGCAGAAACCTTGTTTATCACCCCCTCGGCGGTCAGTCAGTCTCTGCAACGTTTACGAGTACAATTAAACGATCCTTTATTTATTCGTGCAGGGAAAGGCATCTCCCCGACGACAGCTGCCGTTAACCTGCATACACACCTGGCGGAAAACCTTAATCAGCTAGAGCAAACCATCAACATCATGGGCAATACGGATTTAGACAAAAAATTCATAGTCTATGGTTTACAGCTCAACTTCCTGGATGAAATCGTCCGTTTAATGAACATGTTATTAGCGGAACCTAACCTACAGGTGGAATATAACGATTATCTCAGTACGGCAGACAGCGTTGAAGAGTTGATGCACTACCGCAAGGCAGACATCGTTTTTTCCGCCACGCCAGTCAACAACCGGGCGCTGATTTGCGAGCCTTTTCTTGTCGTTCCCACACTGCTGGTATGCCGGAAAGCGCATCCGCGCTTGGGCGAAAGCGCAACGGACGAACAGCTTGCGCAAGAACGCTTCACCCGCTACGAAACCACCGAACCCAGCATTAAACAGTTTCAGACCGAAAACGAAAAACGGTTCCCCTGGCAAAAAATTGCTTACCATTCGTCATCAATTTTCGCCATCGTTAACACAATTCACGATACGGATTTAATCGGCTTTATACCTAAACCTCTTTTCGACCGATTCAAAGAACCCCTGGCGTTGAGAGAAATAAAAACAAATCACCCGACGAGTAGCATCACTATTTACATGATATATAACCGCTCATCGTTAAATAATAAAATATTCACTAAAGTTATAAATGAAATGTAAATTATAAATATAATAAATCCCCATCGAGGGATTTAAAAAAATATCTAATTATTATCGTATCCGAATGAAACATTACTGTATGCTATTACGTATTCTAAGCAGAATATATGATTAAGGATAGCCGGTAGATGTCTGTGGTCAAACTCCCTCTCGACCAATCGGTGCAGGAAGCCTGCCCAGGAGCGTATCACCTGGACATTAGAAACATTTCCCCGAGTCTGCGTCTCTTTTTCTGGCGGCAAAGACTCGACGGTAATGTTGCATTTAACTGCGAAAATTGCCCGCTCGCTGGGTAAAAAATTCAGTGTCCTGTTTATCGACTGGGAAGCACAGTTTTCTTATACCATTACCCATTGTGAAAAGTTACGCGACTTATATCAGGACGTGATTGAACAGTTTTATTGGGTTGCACTACCGCTTACCACGCAAAATTCGCTAACACAATTTAATCCAGAATGGCAATGCTGGGAGCCGGGTGCTCAATGGGTTAGACAACCGCCGGAAGGGGCAATTACCGACCCCGCGTATTTCTCTTTTTATCATATCGGTATCACCTTCGAGCTATTCGTCCAGAAATTTGCTGAATGGTTTTCCCAGCAGCGCCCTGCGGCGATAATGATTGGCATACGCGCCGACGAGTCTTACAACCGCTTTCTGACCATCTCCTCGCAGCGTAAACGTCGTTTTGCCGACGACAAACCCTGGACAACGATCGCCCCCGGTAATCACGCCTGGTATGTCTACCCTATCTACGACTGGAAAACCGCCGACATCTGGACTTGGTTTGCTAAAACGCAGTTGCCCTATAACCCACTTTACAACCTGATGTATCAGGCGGGCGTACCGCTGCGCTATATGCGCATTTGCGAACCCTTCGGCCCGGAACAACGTCAGGGATTATGGCTATATCACGTACTGGAGCCTGATCGCTGGGCCGACATGTGCCAACGCGTAAGCGGTGTGCACAGCGGCGGCGTTTATGCCGGACAGGACAATCAATTTTACGGCCACCGAAAAATAGAAAAACCAGCGAGTTATACCTGGCGCAGCTATGCCCACTTCTTATTGCAAAGTATGCCCGAAAGCACCGCCGATCATTACCGCAATAAAATTGCCGTCTATATTCACTGGTACCAAAAACAGGGCTGGGAGGATATCCCCGACTGCCAGGAAAAAGATCTGGGTGCAAAGGATATTCCGTCATGGCGGAGAATCTGCAAGGTATTGTTAAACAACGACTATTGGTGCAGAATGCTCTCTTTTAGCCCCACTAAGTCGAAGCACTATCAACGTTACCGCTCACGCATGGAGCAAAAGCGCCAGCAATGGGGGATTTTATGCGACAAAAACTAATAGAGCAGTTGCATGAGTACCTGCAAACACTCAGCCTTGAAGACAAAATCGACACCATTAATCAGTTTCGACAGGCACTCCACGAGGACAGCCCGTTTAAAGATCAACCTATCGACTGTGTTTTGTGGGTCAAAGAGGCGCAGGTATCGCCTAACGATTACAACCCGAACAATATGGCACCACAGGAAAAACGGCTACTCACCAAGTCGCTGGAGGCCGATGGTTTCACGCAGCCTATCGTCGTCATCGAGAAAAAAGACCATCTTTATGAAATCGTCGATGGCTTTCACCGCCACCTGTTGGCCCATACGAAAACGACGCTCAAAAAACAGTTTCGCGGTTATCTACCGGTTACCCAACTCACCAATCACGACGATTCTCTGTCGGCAAGAATGGCGGCAACCATCCGCCACAACCGCGCGCGCGGTCGTCACCAGATTAGCGCCATGTCCGATATTGTGCGCGAACTGAGCCTGCTT
>JBOFJM010000227.1:0-2881 GCA_051656825.1 Kluyvera sp. | reverse complement strand
TTACGCGGCGTGGCAAGGGCTGGCGCTGGAAAGCGAGTTTCTGCCAGATAGCCCTAACCACCCAGAATGGCCGCAGCCAGACTGTGTGCTTCTGCCTGGCGAAGAGTATGTCAGCCTGACGGAATATCAGTTCACCGCGCTATAATTCGTTAGCCCTCCCACCCGGAGGGCTAATTTTTTCCAGGCCGTGCAAGCCCTCGCTTTTTATCGCCCTTCCCGTCACGACGATCTTTTAGGCACATTGCTGAATTAATCGTCATATGCAGACAAAATAATAACGCTTGATTCACATGCGGCTTACACTGAGAGACTATTTTCGCTATGGTTATGCATAAGCGTTGCTGTGAAGCGAGTCACAGCAATATAATGAGAATTGTTATCATTCAATAAGCTTGAGGAGTGAGAGTATGGCTGTAACTAAGCTGGTACTGGTTCGTCACGGTGAAAGTCAGTGGAACAATGAAAACCGTTTCACCGGTTGGTACGATGTTGATCTGTCTGAGAAAGGCGTTAGTGAAGCGAAAGCGGCCGGTAAACTGCTGAAAGCTGAAGGCTTCAGCTTCGATTTTGCTTATACCTCTGTGCTGAAACGTGCCATCCATACACTGTGGAACGTGCTGGATGAACTGGATCAGGCCTGGCTGCCGGTCGAGAAATCCTGGAAACTGAACGAGCGTCACTACGGTGCGCTTCAGGGTCTGAACAAAGCAGAAACCGCAGAAAAATACGGTGACGAGCAGGTTAAACAGTGGCGTCGCGGCTTCGCGGTTACTCCGCCAGAGCTGACCAAAGACGACGAGCGCTATCCGGGCCACGATCCGCGCTATGCGAAACTGACCGACAAAGAGCTGCCAACCACCGAAAGCCTGGCGCTGACCATCGAGCGCGTCGTGCCATACTGGAACGAAACCATTCTGCCACGCCTGAAAAGCGGTGAGCGCGTTATCATCGCCGCTCACGGTAACTCTCTGCGCGCACTGGTGAAATATCTGGATAATATGGGCGAAGACGAGATTCTTGAGCTGAACATCCCAACCGGTGTACCGCTGGTGTATGAGTTCGACGAGAACTTCAAACCTATCAAACACTACTATCTGGGTAACGCTGACGAAATCGCAGCAAAAGCCGCTGCCGTGGCAAACCAGGGCAAAGCGAAGTAATTTCGCCGCCGTCGATACAAAAAAAGCGTGGAATTATCCACGCTTTTTTATTGCCTGTAATGCGTTAGCCGCGACGCGCTTTCACGGCATTCGCCAGTTGACGCAGCAGCGCATCGGTGTCATCCCAGTTGATGCAGGCGTCGGTGATGCTCTTACCGTAGACCAGCGGCTCACCGCTGTCTGGGTTCTGGTTACCTTCCACCAGATGGCTTTCAATCATCACGCCCATAATGGCTTTCTCGCCGCCAGCAACCTGCTGACACACGTCGGCTCCGACTTCCATCTGCTTTTTGTACTGCTTGCAGGAGTTGGCGTGGCTGAAATCAATCATGATTTGCGCAGGCAGACCTGCTTTCGCCAGCCCTTCTTTCACCGCCGCCACGTGCGCCGCGCTGTAGTTTGGCTCTTTGCCGCCGCGCAGGATGATATGGCAATCACCATTACCGCTGGTGTTCACAATCGCCGAATGGCCCCATTTGGTCACAGACAGGAAACAGTGCGGTGCGCCTGCGGCGTTAATCGCATCAATCGCGACTTTAATCGTGCCATCAGTACCGTTTTTGAAGCCCACCGGACAAGAAAGGCCGGAAGCCAGCTCACGGTGAACCTGTGACTCGGTAGTGCGCGCGCCAATAGCGCCCCAGCTCATCAGGTCAGCCAGATACTGCGGGGTGATCATATCCAGGAACTCACCCGCCGCCGGTAACCCCGTGTCGTTGATATCCAGCAGCAGTTTGCGCGCAATACGCAGACCATCGTTAATCTGGAAGCTGTTATCCATGTGCGGATCGTTAATCAGCCCTTTCCAACCCACGGTAGTGCGCGGTTTTTCAAAATAAACGCGCATGACGATTTCCAGCTCGCCGTTCAGTTCATCACGAACTTTCAGCAGACGCTGGGCATATTCTTTCGCCGCCACCGGATCGTGAATAGAGCATGGGCCGATTACGACCAGCAGGCGATCATCGCTCCCTTTCAGGATCTGATGGATCGCTTTGCGTGCTTTAGACACCATATTCGCCGCATTTTCAGTGGCAGGGAATTTCTCAAGGAGTGCGACAGGAGGTAATAACTCGTTGATCTCTTTGATACGTAAATCGTCGTTCTGATAATTCATGACTGTTCCAGAGTTGCCATACTTATACAATTGAGTGCAATCCCTTCAATCTATATCGCTAGCAAAAAAGTGTAAACTGGATTTTACACTTTAGGCGGAGAATTACTAAAAAACGGCTGCAAAATAGAATTTAATAGCAATTAATTAAATTAAATTAAAAATCGAATTAACAAAACAAATATCTATAACCACACTAAGAAACAATATATTTAAATATCACAGTACGGAAGTTGCGCTATTTTGCCCCATCTACCTGCGCGACGTATTTCTGTGCGCAAAAAGCAAAGATCTGCAATGATGTCAGTCAGTCGCATTCAAAATACGGAGGATGAGCTTAATGGCGCACAGGCAAGATTCACACGCCACACCCGACGATGGCAACGCCCGCCGTTTATTGTTGGCTTTCGGTGTTACCGCTGGATTTATGATTGTCGAAGCTGTGGGCGGGGTTATCTCCGGCTCGTTGGCGTTGCTGGCCGATGCCGGACACATGCTGACTGACTCAGCGGCCTTGTTATTTGCGTTGTTGGCCGTCCGCTTTGCCCGTCGCCCGCCGAGCGTTCGCCATACTTTTGGCTGGCTGCGTCTCACAACGTTAGCCGCT
>JBOFJM010000226.1:0-5481 GCA_051656825.1 Kluyvera sp. | reverse complement strand
TGAAAATCCGTATTTGCACGACGAAGTAGAACGCGTGGGCCGCCAACCGCTGCGCAAATTGAGTGAGAACGACCGTTTAATTAAGCCATTGCGCGGCACGCTGGAATATGGCTTGCCTAATCATCATTTGATTATTGGCATTGCCGCCGCCTTGCACTATCAAAGCCGCCAGGATCCACAGGCACAAGAAATGGCAAACTTATTGGATGAAAAAGGTGTAACAAACACGGTTATCGAGATTTGCGGCCTGCAAGACCAGCCAGAACTTGTGGCACAGATAGTGAGTGTGTATAACGCCATGCAACGCAAAGTATGATGTAACCCATATGGTTGGAGTTGTCGGCGAGCGGCAACTCCAAAATAAGAAGGGTAAGATGAAACAAAACCATCTGCGCATGACCGCGCAACCAGAGACTAACAGTCAGCAACCGAAGGCTGCCGCACCAGAGAAGCCGCGACTATCGGACAATAAAACTACGATGATGGCCACCATGGACGAATCTGAGCTTTATAAGAATCAGGCGGTTGAAAACCGGATTCTGGAAAGACTTAACGCCCGGCAAACGCTGACGGGATTTATTCAGACTACAGTCGGGCTACTAGCCGAAGCGGTAGATTTGCTGATCCTACAAGCCTTTCGCAAGGACGATTACGCCGTGAAATATGCGGTAGAACCGTTGCTTGAGGGCAGCGGCCCGCTGGCTAATTTATCGGTACGCCTGAAACTTATCTACGCGCTGGGCGTCATCAGCCGTGATGAATATGAAGATGTTGAGCTGTTATTGGCGCTGAACAATGAGCTACAGCACGAAAACAAAATCTACAGTTTTACCGATGATGAAATTCTGGGGCCTATCAATATGCTGCACTGCATGACGGCACTGCCACCGCCGCCGACGCTGCATATGCCTGAAGATGTCGTCGATGACTCACTGGTGACAATGCAAGAACAGCGCTATCAACAAATGGTGCGCTCTACGCTGGTACTCAGTGTGACCGATTTAGTCACCAGCTTAACGCACAAAAAAGCCTTTTAAGATGGCAGCAAGCGATGGCAAAGCCAATCGCTACTGCCACAGAGATAAACAGCCTTCCCCATCGTTCCCCCCTGGTTTATACAGAGATAAGTCGCCAAAAAAACAGGTGATTTTTGTCATCACGTCTTCCCGTTTCGCTCAACTTAGTATAAAAAGGCTGCTTTTACAGGATTCAACTTTCACTTAAATTAGCCTGGAGCAACATGAACACTTTCTCGGTTTCTCGTCTGGCGCTGGCATTGGCTTTTGGCGTGACACTGACTGCTTGCAGCTCAACACCTGCGGATCAGCAACCGTCTGACCAGACCGCCCCTGGAACAGCATCTCGCCCGGTATTGACGGCAGATGAAGCGCAAAACTTTACCGCTGCGCGCTATTTCTCATCGTTAACCCCTAACGCTGCGGCCTGGTCCCCGTCATCTATCGCTATTCCAGCGAAAGCCGACTTCGTGGTTGGCCCTGCGGGCACGCAGGGTGTGACGCACACCAGCATTCAAGCAGCCGTTGATGCAGCCATTGCTCGCCACAGCAGCGCACGTCAGTACATCGCGATTCTGCCAGGTGAGTACACCGGCACAGTTTACATTCCTGCGGCTCCGGGCAGCCTGACCCTTTACGGCACTGGCGAAAAAGCCATCGACGTGAAAATCGGCCTGGCCATTGACTCGCAGATGGACCCAACAAGCTGGCGTCGTCTGGTTAACCCAGGTGGCAAATACATGCCGGGTAAACCAGCGTGGTACATGTTCGACAACTGCCAAAGCAAGCACAGCGCCACCGTGGGAGTGATGTGCTCTGCGGTCGTGTGGTCACAAAACAATGGCTTACAGCTACAAAACCTGACCATTGAAAACAATCTGGGCGACGGTGTTGATGCAGGTACTCATCAGGCGGTTGCACTGCGCAGCGATGGCGACAAAACGCAAATCAACAACGTCAATATTCTGGGCCGCCAGAACACCTTCTTCGTCACCAACAGCGGCGTTGAAAACCGTCTGCAAAACAACCGCCAGACCCGCACGTTGGTCAGCAATAGCTACATCGAAGGTGATGTTGATATCGTCTCCGGTCGCGGTGCTGTGGTCTTCGACAACACGGATTTCCGCGTGGTGAACTCTCGTACCCAGCAAGAAGGCTACGTATTTGCACCGGCAACACAGTCCAATATTTATTACGGTTTCCTCGCGACCAACAGCCGCTTTACCGCCGCAGGTGATGGCGTGGCGCAACTGGGCCGTTCCCTGGATGTAGACAGCAACACCAACGGCCAGGTCGTCATTCGCGATAGCGCGATTAACGAAGGCTTTAACGTTGCCAAACCGTGGGCCGATGCGGCGATTTCAAAACGTCCGTTCAGCGGTAATACCGGTGCGGAAGATGAAAAAGGTCAGATGAAACGCGATCTGAATGACCGTAACTTCAACCGCATGTGGGAATACAACAACCGAGGCGTGGGAAGCCATATCGTGGCTGAACCGAAGAAATAAGCCCCCTCGCCTTATCAAAGCCCATGCCTGACATGGGCTTTTTCATATCCGCCACATAGATAAAAATATATAATTAATTGATTCTAATGATATTTAACATCTTTTTCTTTTCTCGCCTTTGTGACTGAATTAACAATATCATCTGGCGATGTCATGACATCATCCTGCCGCTAAGAGCTTAATGGGATAGGCTCTTAGTCATCTCAGAGAGAACGACAAACCTTTATCAATAACAGCTTCACTGAATACTGAATTGAAATGACACTCAGCAGTAAGCTCGAATCTGTCTCCAAATTACAAGGCGTGACCATGAACTCGTCAATAACGGCTGTTTGATTAATTCCTGATGTCACGCACCTATTTTAAACAGCCGCTATTTTTCTTAGTCGCTGTAAAAAGGAGTGACTTGAATGAAATTAACCGTATTAGGCGGTGGTGGCGTTCGCGCCCCCTACCTGGCGAAAACATTAGCATTACAGTCTAAAGAACTCGCCCTGACTGAAATATGCTTAATGGATATCAATGAAGAAAAACTAGCTATTTATGGCGGCCTGGCGCAGGCCATTGTTCATCAAATTAATCCACAGCTACAAGTATGTTTAACTGTCGATGCCACCGAAGCATTAAAAGAGGCAAATTATGTTATTACCACCCTGCGCGTTGAAGGCGATGCCGGAAGAGTCTTTGATGAAAAACTGGCACAGAAATTTAATATTTTAGGCCAGGAAACCACCGGCATTGGTGGTTTTGCGATGGCGCTGCGTTCTATTCCGGTGTTGAAACACTATCTTGATTTAGCGCGCCAGGTTTCGGCAAAAGAAGTGTTGTTTTTTAACTTTACCAACCCATCAGGGCTCGTCACCCAGGCGCTGATAAACGCCGGATATCATAATGTGTACGGCATTTGCGACGGCCCAGCCAGTTTTATGCGTGAAATCGCCCATCTTCTGGATGTCGATATTATGCGTTTCTCTGCAACCTGTTACGGCCTGAATCATCTTTCGTTTTATCGCGACTTTACCGTTGATGGGCAAGATGTCTCGGCTCAGGTTCTCCGCCACCCGCACTTGTTTAAAGAAACAGAAATGAAGCTATTCGATGATGAAACCATCGATATCCTGGAACAAGAGCTGCCCAACGAATATCTCTACTTCTATTTTAATCACCAGGATATTATTCGTTCTATTGCCGATAACGGTGGCGCTCGCGGGGAGTCCATTCAGGATATTAACCGGCGAATGCTGCAAGATCTTAAAGCAAATCAGGCTGCAAGTATTGAACAACGCTTTGATATTTTTTCCCGCTACCTGCTGGAGCGAGAAAACAGCTACTTTGCGATAGAAAGTCATGGACGGCGAGATAACCACTATAAGGCACTTAACCTACAGGAATTTATCGCAGCGCCAGACACCGGCGGCTATTCGGGTATTGCACTGAACATTATCAGAGGCCTGCAACGTAAACCGGCTTATCCGATGACCATTCTGGTGAAAAACAATGACAGCATTGCACAACTGCACCCGGATGATGTTATTGAAATAACCTGCGACATCATTGATGGAAAAATAACACCGCGCCATGTCGATGATTTACCCCACTACCAGGCACATATCATTAAAACCATTAAGCACTTTGAAAACCTGACGATTGCAGCCATTGAAAACAAAAGCAAGCACAGCGCAATTCAGGCATTAATGATTCACCCACTCATTAACGATTATCGTATTGCCACGCAGATTCTTGACGCACTGTTAGCGGAATACCAGGCCTACACGGGGGAATGGCATTAGCAAAATGGCGGGAATACTCCCCTGCCATGCATCACGATGACCGGATAATACCATTTTCAACGCTGAGGCCATTATATGAATGATGAACAGAAGTGGTTTAGCATTATTGCTTACGCAGGTGAAAGTTTCTCTTTATTAAACGAGGCATTACAGGCGGCTAAAAGACTTAATCCGCAAGAGGCCGAGCGGCTTTTTAGCGAGTCAGAAAAAGTGCTCCAGCAAGCGCACCATCTCCAGACAGAACTGCTGCAAGAGGAAATAAGCGGTAAACCAATAGCCTTTTCGATGTTGTTTGTCCACGCCCAGGATCATTTGATGAACGTATTACTTGCGCAAAATATTTATCGCGAATTTATTGAACTTTATAAAAACAAAGAACAAGGAACATAATATGGATTATCAAAATTTACGGATTCTATTGGTGTGTAATCTGGGTGCTTCGACAAGCGTAATGGTCAGCAAAATGCACCAAGTGGTGGAAAAAAGCGAGAAATTAAAAGACCAGAATATCTGTATTGATGCGCGTAACGCAGGCGATCTCAGTACCTATATAACAGATTACGATCTGGTTTTGGTCGGGCCACAAATGAAACATAAACTCACCGAGTTAACCGCGATTACCTCACTACATGACAAGCCTATTGAAGTTATCGATAGCAAGGCTTATGGCCTGGCCGATGGCGCACTCATCCTGAAACAGGCTTTGTATCTTTATCATGTCAACCGGCCAGTCAAGGATGACTCTCGATGATATCTTCACATGCTTTTCTCAATAATTTTGAGAAACATATGGTCTTTATCGCCACTAAAATTGAGCAGAATCGGTTTATCTCTTCTATCAAGAATGGAATGATTAGCTTAATGGCGATACTGATGGTGGGTTCTATCAGCCTTATCGTGACGGGGTTAGGCAGTTTATTCTCTCCAGACTCGGCAGGCAGCCGTTTTTTTACCCAGTACAGCGAGTTATTACAACTGCCCTTTACCTTCACCTTTGGCTTATTATCCATTTACTGTGCAGTAACCGTTAGCTATCACCATACCCAGCAAACCACGAATCGACTTATGCACCGCCGAGATCAGATCGTAGTAGCGGTCGCCTTTATTATCAAAGCGTGCACTGCGCTCACCGGACACTTCTTTCAGCAGCTTAGGGGTTAATACCCG
>JBOFJM010000225.1:0-6384 GCA_051656825.1 Kluyvera sp. | reverse complement strand
CGTGAATCAGTGAGACTTTCGCATTGTAGGGGCGAGCCATTGATACTGCTTTTTCAACCAGAACTTTGCTTTCTGGTGAAAGGTCGACGGCAATAAGAATGTGTTTGTAAGCCATAGTGTTACTCCTTCCATAAAGTTGTCGATGACCATTGGACCAGACAGCTCTTGTGCTGTCCCTTGCCCGCGTCCTGCGTGCTGAATGCGCGGGGTTTGCCCTTAAGGACCTAATTGTAGAAGATATTTCTACATTATAGTGGCCTTGGCGCGCCGTCAATGCATCCGTTTCCTCAATAAGTTAAACAAATTTTCCTGTCTTACGTATTGATAACGATTAACCTTGTGGTAAAAAATTTAACTGATCTCCTACACTATTAAATGAGCCGATCGAATAAATAAACGTGATCGGTATCGCACTCTTTTACTGAGCCGTGGGTTGGATATTGGGGAGCGGTATGTCCTGGAGGGCTTTCTTCGAGGACTGGTCGCCGGGGAGGAGTTATGATCAGCACAATTGCGCTGTTTTGGGCCCTGTGTGTCGTTTGTGTAGTGAATATGGCGCGTTACTTTTCATCATTACGTGCGTTATTGGTGGTACTGCGTGGTTGCGATCCCTTGCTTTATCAGTATGTTGATGGCGGTGGTTTTTTCACCTCTCACGGTCAACCAAGCAAGCAGATGCGGTTAGTCTGGTATATCTACGGTCAGCGCTACCGTGACCATCACGATGACGAGTTTATTCGCCGCTGTGAACGTGTGCGCCGTCAGTTTATTTTGACTAGCTCACTGTGTGGATTGGTGTTGATAAGCTTAATTGCCCTGATGATTTGGCACTGAGTAAAAAAAAACGGGCCAGTGACCTGACCCGTTTTATGTTCTTAACACGCGAGCTTAGATCAGCTTCAGCGCCAGCCAGTACAGCACACCTGACAGCAGAATAGATGCTGGCAGAGTGAAGACCCAGGCCATCAGAATGTTGGTGACGGTTTTTCTTTGCAGACCACCGCCATCCACAACCATTGTCCCCGCTACGGAAGACGACAGGACGTGAGTGGTGGATACCGGCATCCCGGTATAGCTTGCCAGGCCGATGGACACCGCAGAGGTCATCTGCGCAGCCATACCCTGTGCGTAGGTCATGCCTTTCTTACCGATTTTCTCACCGATAGTCGTTGCCACACGACGCCAGCCGATCATCGTACCAATGCCTAACGCCAGCGCGACGGCCATGATAATCCAGATTGGCGCGTACTCGATGGTGCTCAGCATGTCGGTTTTCAGCTTCTTCAGAAGGCGCTGATCGTCGGCATTCACTTCCTGCATCTTCGCCACTTTATCGGTGGTATCAGAGATGCAGAGCATGATACGGCGCAACTGACCACGTTCTTCAACGGACAGCTTGTCGTAGCTTTCAATGCCGGTCAGCATCATTTTTGCACGGTCAAGCGCATTGATGGTGTTAGACGGGTGACAGTGGAACTCAACCGCTTCCATCGCTTCAGGCGTTAATTGCTCAGCGCTGTTCGCCACTTTTTGCAGCAGCTCAGGACGTTGCTGGAAGACGGTTTCAACGTTGTTGACCGCGTCACGAGTACGAGTGATTTCGTAACCGGAAGCGTTCATGTTGACCACGAAACCTGCCGGAGCAACACCAATCAGTACCAGCATGACCAGACCAATGCCTTTCTGACCATCGTTCGCACCGTGGGAGAATGCCACGCCAATTGCGGAGAGGATCAGGGCAATACGCGTCCAGAATGGCGGCTTTTTCTTACCGTCTTTCTTTTCACGTTCGGCAGGCGTCAGGTGGATACGAGCACGTTTTTTCGTACCGCTCCAGTAACGACGCAGCAGGAAAATCAGGCCACCTGCAACAACCAGACCCACGATTGGCGACACGATTAACGACGCGAAAATGTTAATCACTTTCGGAATGTTAAGAGCGTCAACCACTGACGTGCCGGTCATCAGCGCATTGGTTAAACCAATACCGATAATCGCGCCAATCAGCGTGTGGGAACTGGACGCTGGCAGACCGAAATACCAGGTGCCGAGGTTCCAGATAATAGCAGCCAACAACATGGAAAAGACCATGGCGAGGCCGTGCGCGGAGCCCATATTGAGCAGAAGATCCGTCGGCAACATATGCACAATCGCATAGGCTACACTCAGACCGCCCAACAGAACGCCGAGGAAGTTAAAGATTGCCGCCATTGCTACAGCAAGCTGCGAACGCATGGCGCGAGTATAAATAACGGTAGCAACTGCGTTGGCCGTATCGTGGAAACCGTTAATGGCTTCGTAAAATAGAACAAACACAAGTGCCAGAACTAACAACAGCCCGGTATGTAAATCCAGACCAGCAAACAAATGTAACATAGGACGTTACGCCATTTTGAGGACATGAACGCGCGGCATTATCAGGGACATTGGCAGCGCGGGCAAAGTGAAATCTCTATTTTTTTTGATATTTATCCGTATTCGGTTAAAGGTTGAAAATAATTAATCACGGTTAATCAATCAGATAAGTCGGCTTTGCGGATTTTTCACTGGTATGACTTCCATGAAAAATTTACAATTCCCGACAATACCTATGTTGAGGATAGTGCGTGGAAAGGTTTGATGCCATTGTAGTAGGCGCCGGGGCGGCAGGAATGTTTTGTGCAGCGATGGCCGGGCAGGCAGGCCGCCGAGTTTTGTTGCTGGATAACGGTAAAAAACCGGGGCGTAAAATCCTCATGTCCGGCGGTGGTCGCTGTAATTTCACTAATCTTTATGTCGAACCTGCGGCTTATTTGAGCCAGAACCCGCATTTTTGCAAATCTGCATTGGCGCGTTACACCCAATGGGACTTTATCGACATGGTCGGCAAGCACGGTATTGCCTGGCATGAGAAGACCCTGGGGCAGCTTTTCTGCGATGACTCCGCCGAGCAGATTGTCGCGATGCTGGTGGCGGAGTGCGAAAAGGGCAATGTCACCACGCGTCTGCGAAGTGAAATCCTGAGCGTCAGCCGCGATGAAAGCGGCTATACCCTTGAGCTGAACGGCGACACGGTAGCGGCGGATAAACTGGTGATCGCCAGCGGTGGCCTGTCGATGCCCGGCCTGGGCGCGTCGCCTTTTGGCTATAAAATTGCAGAGCAGTTTGGCCTCAACGTGCTGCCGACACGCGCCGGATTAGTCCCGTTTACGTTGCACAAACCGATGCTCGAACAGCTACAAGTGCTGTCTGGCGTTTCCGTGCCGTCGGTGATGACCGCGCAAGACGGCACGGTATTCCGCGAAAGTCTGCTTTTCACCCACCGTGGCCTGTCTGGCCCGGCAGTGCTACAAATTTCCAGCTATTGGCAAGCGGGGGAGTTCGTTAGCATTAATCTGCTGCCTGATGTTGACCTTGCCGAGTTCCTCGATGCACAGCGCACAGAGCACCCGAATCAGAGCCTGAAAAATACGTTGGCGATGCATCTGCCCAAACGGCTGGTCGAATGCCTGCAACAGTTAGGGCAGATTCCTGATGTGACGCTGAAACAGCTCAACGTTCGCGAGCAGCAAACGTTAGTTGATACGTTAACTAATTGGCGCGTGCAGCCGAACGGTACGGAAGGTTATCGCACGGCGGAAGTGACCCTCGGCGGCGTAGACACCAACGAACTGTCATCCCGCACTATGGAAGCGAAAAAAGCACCCGGCCTGTATTTCATTGGTGAAGTGATGGACGTGACCGGTTGGCTGGGCGGCTACAACTTCCAGTGGGCGTGGTCGAGTGCCTGGGCCTGTGCGCAGGCACTGGCGGAGTAAACGGTTACGTTTTCTCGCTAAACAGCCGCAGCAGCGTTTCTACCTGTTCGTCGAGCGGCGCTAAGTCCTGCTTGACGATCAGATGCAGCGGTGTGGCGCGCCGTACGCCGTGGCTCAGCGGCAGGGGTTTTAACACGCCTTGCGCCAGCGCGCTTTGAATACGCTCCTCTGGCAGCCAGCCATAACCTACCTGATACATCACCGCTTCTATTGCCGCATCGATGGTTGAGAACGTCCACGCATCGCGTCCGGCCTGACGGCCACTGTCACTATCGGCGATGCGGATGAGTGGCCACGGTCGGAGTTGCTCATCGCTGAGCGGCCCTTCAAGGCGAAAGATAGGATGGTCACGATGCGCAACGGCGACGAAATCAATGTTCATTAACCACTCTCCGCGTCCGGTAATGTCCTGACGGCGTGTCAGCACCATCACGTCAGCCTCGGCGTGAATGGCATCATCATGAGGCGCGTTTTCCAGCACTTCGGTCAGCCTGACTTGGGTTTGTGGATAGTGCTGCTGAAACTGGCGCAAAATCGCAAACAGCCGTTCACGCGGGAAAATAGTATCAACCACTAAATCCAATTGGGTGCGCATCCCTTCGCGTAGCGTTGTGGCGCGGCTTTCTACCCACGCAAAAGCCTTGAGCAGGGGTTTTACCTGGCTCAGCAGAAGTTCGCCCGCAGGGGTTAGTACCGCCCGACGGCCTTCGGGGACGAGTAACGCCACGCCCAGCCGCTCTTGCAGCAAAGACAGGTTGTAACTTACCGATGACTGGCTGCGGTGGGTGTCTTCGGCGGCTTTCGCAAAGCTGCCCAGCTCCACCACTTTCTCCAGTAATGCCCATTGTTCCAGCGTCGTCTTATGCATTATTAATTCAAAAAGTAGATGAATTTCATTAAAACATAGCGTTATTCATTTATTTTTTAAAGCAATAAGATCTCCGTATCGACACAAGGAGATTTAATGATGAGCAACTTTGATAAACATGATTTGAGCGGTTTTGTGGGCAAACATCTGGTTTATACCTACGATAATGGCTGGAATTACGAAATTTATGTCAAAAATGAGCGGACGCTGGATTACCGTATTCACAGTGGGATTGTGGCAAATCGTTGGGTTAAAGATCAGCAGGCTTATATTGTTCGGGTGGGTGAAAGCATCTACAAAATTTCGTGGACAGAACCCACCGGTACGGATGTGAGCCTTATCGTCAATCTGGGCGATAAACTGTTCCACGGGACTATTTTCTTCCCGCGCTGGGTTATCAACAACCCAGAAAAAACGGTCTGCTTCCAGAATGAGCATATCCCACTGATGAACGCTTATCGCGATGCTGGCCCAGCGTATCCAACCGAAGTTATTGATGAATTTGCGACAATTACTTTTGTTCGCGATTGTGGATCGAATAATAACAGTGTTATTGACTGTGCTGCGAGTGAATTACCGAAAGATTTTCCGGCTAATTTACGCTGAGTTTTACGCCGCACAGTACCTATTATTTATTACACTAAAATTCAACGAACGTTAAAATCGCCTTAAAATAAAGTCTTTGTTTAGGCAGCGTTGAATAATGTGAACCAACGCCCAGTTAGGATGTAAACTGGGCTTTTTTACGTGGCAATTAATTGATATTTATTGGTTTTATAAAGTATTGATTTTGTTTATTAACCATTTATTGTGCCCATCCTCTTTTCTTTCTTAATCTTATCCTAAGATTACATTGATAGTTTTACTGCAATTGAATGTTGCAGGTTCAAACATCGCGTATATCCATTCCTGATTTTCACAAAACAACTATCGAATAGTTAATTCACGAGTCAGGCGTGCTCATTTGAGTAACAGGGTAAGGAACCATCATGAGTGATTTTCTGCCGTTTTCCCGCCCTTCTATGGGGGAGGCGGAATTCGCAGCGCTGAAAGAGGTGCTGCAATCCGGTTGGATTACCACCGGGCCGAAAAACCAGGCGCTGGAAGAGGCATTCTGCGCCCTGACGGATAACCGTTTCGCCATCGCCGTTAGCTCAGCCACCGGTGGGATGCACGTGACGCTGATGGCGCTGGGCATTGGCCCTGGCGATGAAGTGATCACCCCTTCCCAAACGTGGGTTTCTACCCTCAACATGATAGTGCTGCTGGGCGCAACGCCGGTGATGATTGATGTAGACCGCGATAACCTGATGGTCACCCCAGAAGCGGTTGAAGCGGCGGTTACATCACGCACCAAAGCCATTATCCCAGTGCATTATGCGGGCGCTCCGGCGGATATCGACGGTATTCGCGCGGTCGCAGAGCGCCACGGTATCCCGATGATTGAAGACGCAGCACATGCGGCGGGCACTTACTACAAAGGGCAGCACGTTGGGGCGAAAGGGACGGCGATTTTCTCGTTCCATGCCATCAAGAACATGACCAGTGCGGAAGGCGGGCTGGCGCGCTGACCAACGGGTGGTGAAGGCCAAAGAGTCGTTCGATTTTCTCTACAACAGCGATTGTCGTGGCTCGCAGCCGTTTCGCCCGCAGCTCAACAACGGCGAACTGGCAACCGTGCAAATCCCCGTGACATTGCCAACCTGGGATGAAGCGGTG
>JBOFJM010000224.1:0-6260 GCA_051656825.1 Kluyvera sp. | reverse complement strand
TTCCGTGAATTCGACGGCCCACCGAAACCTGGCGATATGGTGATCATGCAGGTCCAGGCCGATAAATGGAACCATGCCGGGATTTTGCTGGAAGGCAACATGCTACTACATCACTTGTATGGTCACCTCAGCCAGCGCGTACCGTATGGAGGCTACTGGCAAGAGAGAACGATGAAGGTACTTCGCCATAAGGACCTGTGCTAACCTTTGCTCAAAACAAAGGAACGAAACCATGAAACTTGCCTTGAGTATAATATTATTATTAGCATCTCTGAATTCATTTGCAGGAACCGTAAACGATTACCTTGATCGCCACTCAGAAATTAAATCTAATTCAGTTGCAGTCACTTATGTTAACCATTACTCATTTATGATTGCGATGATGGAAGCGCAACAGAAGCATAATAGATCTGACAATGAGTTTATCACCGGATTAGTTTCAGACAACGGTGATGCATACGCAAAGCTAGCAGTTAAAAAGCTTGCTAATGACTGTTTAATACAGCGAAGTATCGGTCAATCTGGAGAGTTAAATAATAAAGAGTGTAATATTATGATTCGAGCGAATAAAGCGGATTAATAAGCATTTAAAGAATAGAGGGTACGATGCAAGAGGTAATGACGCGAATTGAGCTAAGTGGTGAGCCGGGAAAAATTTTTGGGAAGATTCACCACCGCCTTATCAATAAAGTATCTGAAGCTGGAACGGCCCTCGCTAAAACTATCCCCGGCTTTGAAAGTTATATGATTAGTAGTAAAAGTCGTGGTCTAACCTTTGCCGTTTTCAAAGGGAAGAAAAATATAGGAGTAGATGACCTTGGCTTCCCCGTTACAGGTGAAGTGATCAGAATTGTACCTGTAATCATTGGGGGAAAAAAGCTGGTGTGCTGCAAACAATCCTTGGCGCAGCGCTAATTGCAGCTGCTGTTTTTATGGGACCTGGAGGTATTGCAGCTGCATTTTCAGCTGGTGGATTGACGGGGTTTGCCGCCGCGACAGGCGCGTCATTAGTTCTAGGAGGGATAGTTCAAATGCTTTCACCTCAGCAAGCAGGATTGTCAAGTAAACGTGATGCAGATAATCAAGCTTCATATGCGTTTGGCGGAGTAACTAACACCGCTGCGCAAGGCTACCCGGTACCGCTTCTCTACGGTCGCCGTCGAATCGGTGGCGCAATCATTTCTGCCGGTATTTATGTCGAAGATCAGCAGTAAATAAGAAACCTTCTTTCAGGCCACCTTCGGGTGGCTTTTTTTATGGGCGCAATATGGCTACAGATAAAGTGTTAAAGGGCCGCAAGGGCGGCAGCTCCAGTTCACGAACCCCTACCGAACAGCCTGATGATCTGCAATCTGTAGCGAAGGCAAAAATCCTCGTTGCGCTTGGGGAAGGGGAGTTTTCCGGCCAACTGACCGCGCGCGACATCTACCTTGACGGAACGCCGCTGGAGAACTCGGATGGCTCGCAGAACTTCAGCGGTGTTGTCTGGGAATTTCGCGCCGGTACTCAGGTGCAGAATTACATTCAGGGCATTCCGGGCTCTGAAAATGAAATAAGTGTTGGCACTGAAATTAAAAGCAGCAGCGCATGGACTCACACATATACAAATACGCAACTCTCCGCTGTTCGTCTGCGTTTGAAATGGCCCTCGCTGTTCAAGCAAGAAGACGACGGCGATCTGGTGGGTTACTCGGTCAATTATGCGATTGACCTGCAGACGGACGGAGGCACATGGCAGACGGTACTCAATACCAGCGTGACCGGAAAAACGATGTCTGGTTATGAGCGCAGCCATCGTATCGATTTACCGCAGGCTGGGAGCACCTGGACAATCAGACTGCGCAAGCTGACAGCGGACGCTAACAGCGCCAAAATTGGTGACGCAATGACGTTGCAGAGTTATACCGAGGTGATCGATGCGAAGCTGCGTTACCCGAATACGGCGCTTCTTTACATTGAATTCGATTCCAGCCAGTTCAATGGCTCTATCCCTCAGATTTCATGTGAGCCACGCGGGCGTGTTATCCGCGTTCCTGATAACTACGACCCTGAAAATCGCATCTACAGCGGGACGTGGACGGGGGCGTTCAAGTGGGCGTGGACGGATAACCCGGCATGGATTTTTTACGATCTGGTTGTCTCTGATCGTTTCGGCCTGGGAAACCGCCTGACGGCTGCCAACATCGATAAATGGTCACTCTATGAAGTGGCGCAGTATTGCGACCAGATGGTGCCCGATGGAAAGGGCGGCAGCGGGACAGAGCCGCGCTATACCTGCAATGTGTATGTGCAGGACCGAAACGACGCTTACACCGTGCTGCGCGATTTTGCCGCTATCTTCCGGGGCATGACCTACTGGGGCGGCGATCAGATTGTGGCGCTGGCCGATATGCCGCGGGATATCGATTTTTCCTACACGCGCGCAAACGTGGTCGACGGGCTGTTTACCTACGCCAGCAGCAGCACCAAAACGCGCTACACCACGGCGCTGGTTTCGTGGTCCGATCCTGAAAACGCCTACGCAGACGCCATGGAGCCGGTGTTCGAACAGCAGCTTGTTGCGCGCTACGGCTTCAACCAGCTGGAAATGACTGCGATCGGCTGTACCCGACAGTCAGAAGCCAACCGCAAAGGGCGCTGGGGCATTCTCACCAACAACAAGGACCGGGTAGTTACGTTCTCTGTCGGACTGGACGGCAATATCCCGCAACCCGGTTACATCATCGCAGTTGCGGACGAGTTGCTTTCCGGGAAGGTCACCGGCGGCCGCATTCGGTCGGTGAATGGTCGGGTTATCGAACTGGACCGTGTGGCTGATGCAGTCGCCGGCGACCGTCTGATACTCAACCTTCCATCCGGAGCGTCACAAAGTCGCACGATTCAAGCAGTGAATGGGGAATCCATCACGGTCACAACGACATTCAGTGAGACGCCGGAGGCGGAATGTGTGTGGGTTGTTGAATCGGACGAACTCTACGCCCAGCAATACCGTGTTGTCAGCGTTGCCGACAATAACGATGGCACGTTTTCTGTAACTGCGGCCTATCATGACCCTGACAAATATGCCCGAATTGATACCGGTGCGATTATAGACCAGCGCCCGATTAGTGTTGTTCCACCAGGAAATCAGTCGTCGCCAGCAAACATCGTTATCAGCTCATCTTCTGTTGTTCAGCAGGGCATCAGCGTTGAAACGATGCGCGCCAGTTGGGACCAGGCACAGAATGCTATCGCATACGAAGCACAGTGGCGCCGCAACGACGGGAACTGGGTTAACGTGCCACGCAGCTCCACCACGTCATTCGATGTCCCGGGTATTTATGCAGGGCGCTACCTTGTGCGTGTGCGTGCAATCAATGCGGCGGAGATTTCATCCGGGTGGGGATATTCGGAAGAGGTTACGCTGACAGGGAAAGTCGGGAACCCGCCGAAGCCGGTTGGATTTGCGGCCACGGGTATCAACTGGGGTATTCGGCTTAACTGGGGCTTCCCTGCGAATACCGCCGACACACTGAAAACAGAGATTCAGTACACGCCGAACAGCGACCAATCAAATCCGCTACTGCTAAGCGATGTACCTTACCCATCCTCAGAATATACCCAGCTTGGTCTGAAAGCGGGGCAAGAGTTCTGGTATCGCGCACAGTTGGTTGATAAAACGGGGAATGAGTCTGGCTGGACGGACTGGGTCAGGGGTATGTCGAACGACAACGCCGACGATTACCTGGGCGACATTACAGGTGATTTTCTGACGTCAAAAGACGGTGACGCGCTGACGAGCGCGATAGACCAGAACATTGAGGGCATTCTGCAAAACGCGCTGGCGAACAACTCAACCATCGAGCACCAGTGGGCACAATATGGGACGGTTCGTGCAGATATTCTCGTTGTGAAAACCACCATTGCCGAAGTTGATAAATCCCTTGCGGAGCTTTCAACAACCGTACAGGCGCAAATCGACGATGTAACAGCCACGCTGGAAGACAAACTGACTGCGACAGTCGATGCTGATGGTGCTACAGCGATTCATACGCTCAAAGCGGGCGTCAGGATTAACGACGTATTTTACAGCGCCGGGATGAGTATTGCTGTGCTGGCTGAAAACGGTAAGCCGGTTGTCACCCGTATTGGATTCAATGCGAACCAGTTTGTATTAATGAGCGGTGAGGGGGATACGCAATACTCACCGTTTGCCGTAATTAACGGTCAGGTATTTATCAGCAGCGCATTTATTCAGGATGGAACGATTACTAATGCCAAAATTGGTAATTACATTCGCTCGAATAATTATGTTGCTGGCGCCACAGGATGGAATATTCCAAAAGACGGCTCACCTGAATTTAACAATGGCACATTTCGCGGTGCTCTTTATGCATCATCCGGCGCATTCAGTTTTAACGGTGTGAATAATACCGTTGTGCTGAATGGTAATGGTGTGACCGTAAATCTTTCAAACGGCGGGCGTATTGTGCTCGGGGAATGGTAATGGGATGCCAAGAGGATTATTGATTGATTTAAATGATGGTCACCCGATGGCTATTACTGCGGGGCTTCGTGCGCCGGTATTTAGTACGGGGGTTTCTGGTGGCTTTTATGGTGATGGCGATGAGGTTTCATATGTTGATACACCTGGATGGGGAAATGGTTATGAATCGGTCTATATCCCAGTAGAAACGGTCGCCGCCTATGAAGTCGGACAGGACTTGTACCCAACGGTTGCCTACCTGACCAGTGTAACGCAGGAGTCAGGGCGTTTACGCCTTACCTCCGGTTCAACCAGTGGACGCCCGCGCAGGCGCAATCTGTGGGGCGGTCAGGTCTGGTTTATCACCCCGGCCTATCAATCTGGCAACTCAGGCCTGCTCATTGAAAATTCAACTGACTTCACCGCAATACCCACAAATGCCAATCTTGGAAGCTGTGTGTGGTATGGCGACGTTAATATAAACGGCGCATGGGATATACCTGTTGACGGCATGGTATTCGCATACTGGGATAATCCCGACGCAGTGCTTTCGAGGATGGGTAATACCATTTATTGCACACTTGACCAGAATATTTACGAAGAAACCAGCGGGAATATCTGGGTGCGTATCGCGATATTTGCGAATGTTGCCCCATACCCTGGCACAGGGCTTAATTATTTCAACGCCGCAGGGCAGTGTACTTTCTCAACCACCCGCAAACCATTTGTGATTCAGAGCTTTTTCTACCCATCGACCAACTGGCAGGGCACTGGCGGCATGGTTCCGCTCGGTACTTGTGGCTGGTCGGTGCGACCTGCCACCAATTCAGCAAGCTGGAACATCGTCAGGATGAAAGGGCTGATGATGAGCGGCGGTAATGTCAGGGCCGGATTTGGCAGGATTGTCAGGCAAGTTTCACGCCAAAATTTTGATATTCAGTCTGAGGGCGTGTCGGGCGTAAAACTCCCCGTCATACCGAACTTTTATTAAGGAGTAGGCAATGTCTGCTGGAACTATTTCCATTCAAAATAATGCAGCGGCGGTGGCCGGTGATGGAACGGCATTTACCACTGAACTTTCAGTTGGTGATTTTATTGTCATTAAAGCTGGCGGTGTAACGTACACACTCCCGGTCAAATCGATTGACAGCGATACCGCGCTGACACTCTCCAGGAATTACAACGGTCCGGCCATAACAGGCAACGCCTGGACAGCGATGCCGCGCGATACGCTGAACGCCATCAGTGCACAAATTGCAGCGGACACTTCCTACGCTATCCGCCAGCGAGTTCTGGAAATCGATAACTGGTATCAACTGCTGGAAGTCAACGGTGACGTAACCATTAAGATGGCTGACGGCTCGACCTACACAGGGCCATCCTGGCTCAAGATGATTGATGCCATGAACAATCCGACCTGGGCGCTGGCGAAAAGCAAAAACCTGTCCGACCTGGAAGACCGCGATGAAGCCTGGATGAATGTTCGCCCTACAGGCCCGACACCGCTGGCAGCGGCTCCTGTGGGTGAGGGGGACGCGGCGACAAAGGGATATGTTGATAATAAGAAAATAGATATTGCGCACGGAGGAACCGGGGCGACGACAGAAGCGGGGGCGAGGGAAGCCTTAAAGCTGACATCAGCGGCCACAACTGAAATAGGGACCAGTGGTGCAAAACTTCCGCTTCTGAATACAGCGAATACATGGGGCGCGACTCAAACTATAAAATCGCCAATGGTGGTCGCTGCCGATGGACCAGCCAGCCCGGTATCAGGGCAGCTTATTAATAGCCCTGT
>JBOFJM010000223.1:0-16688 GCA_051656825.1 Kluyvera sp. | reverse complement strand
GGCCTACAAACATAAACCCGCGTAGGCCTGATAAGCATAGCGCCATCAGGCTTTGCGCCCGAATGCCGGATGGCGGCTGCGCCTTATCCAGCCTACAACCCGAATGTTGGCATACAAACCCGCGTAGGCCTGATAAGCGTAGCGCCATCAGGCAACCAGGATTAAGAGGCCCAGATGATCCGCGTAGAAAATGTCAGTAAAACTTTTGTTCTGCACCAGCAAAACGGCGTGCAACTGCCGGTGCTGCGCCATGCTTCGCTCACCGTCAACGCCGGTGAATGCATGGTGCTGCACGGCCATTCCGGCAGCGGTAAATCCACGCTGCTGCGCTCTCTTTACGCCAACTATCTGCCGGATGAAGGACAAATTCAGATTAAACACGGCGACGAATGGGTGAATCTGGTCACGGCTCCGGCGCGTAAAGTGGTGGAAATTCGTAAAACCACTATCGGCTGGGTAAGCCAGTTTCTGCGGGTGATCCCGCGTATTTCCACCCTCGATGTGGTCATGCAGCCACTGTTGAATCTCGGCGTGCCGCGCGAGGAGTGCGCCACCAAAGCCGCCCGCTTACTCACCCGCCTGAACGTGCCCGAACGCCTGTGGCATTTGGCGCCCTCCACCTTTTCCGGCGGCGAACAGCAGCGCGTCAACATCGCCCGTGGGTTTATCGTCGATTACCCCATTTTACTGCTTGATGAACCCACCGCATCGCTGGATGCCAAAAACAGCGCCGCCGTAGTGGCACTGATTACCGAGGCCAAAGCGCGCGGCGCAGCTATTGTGGGGATTTTCCACGATGACGCCGTGCGCCAACAGGTTGCCGACCGACTCCACCCAATGGGAGCCACTGCATGATTATCAACAACGTCAAACTGGTGCTGGAAAATGAAGTCGTCAACGGCTCGCTGGAGGTGCTGGATGGCGAAATTCGCGCCTTTGCCGAAAGCCAAAGCCGCCTGCCGGAAGCGATGGACGGCGACGGCGGCTGGCTACTGCCAGGGATGATTGAGCTGCATACCGATAACCTGGACAAATTCTTCATGCCGCGCCCGAAGGTGGATTGGCCCGCCCACTCGGCCATGAGCAGCCATGATGCTTTAATGGTCGCCAGCGGTATTACCACCGTGCTGGACGCGGTGGCGATTGGCGATGTACGCGACGGCGGCGACCGGCTGGAGAATCTGGAAAAGATGATCAATGCCATCGAAGAAACACAAAAACGCGGGGTGAACCGCGCCGAGCATCGCTTGCATCTGCGCTGTGAGCTGCCGCATCACACCACGCTGCCGTTGTTTGAAAAACTGGTCGGGCGCGAGCCGGTCACACTGGTGTCGCTAATGGATCATTCGCCAGGGCAGCGTCAGTTCGCCAATCGCGAGAAATACCGTGAATACTACCAGGGGAAATACTCGCTGACCGACACGCAAATGCAGCAGTATGAAGAAGACCAACTGGCGCTGGCAGCGCGTTGGTCGCAGCCAAACCGCATGGCCATCGCGGATTTGTGCCGCCAGCGTAGCATTGCGCTCGCCAGCCACGACGATGCCACCCACGAGCACGTGGTGGAATCTCATCAGTTGGGCAGCGTGATTGCGGAATTTCCCACCACTTTTGAAGCGGCGGAATCTTCTCGCCGCCACGGCATGAACGTGCTGATGGGCGCACCCAATATTGTGCGCGGCGGCTCGCACTCCGGCAACGTTGCGGCAAGCGAGCTGGCGCAGCGTGGCCTGCTGGATATTCTCTCCTCTGACTACTATCCGGCGAGCTTGCTGGACGCCGCGTTTCGCGTGGCGGACGACGCGAATAATCCCTTTAGCCTGCCGCAGGCTATCGCGCTGGTGACTAAAAACCCAGCGCGGGCGTTAAACCTACATGACCGTGGCGTGATTGGCGAAGGCAAACGCGCCGACCTGCTCTTAGCGCATCGCAAAGGCGATCATATTCATATCGACCACGTCTGGCGTCAGGGAAAAAGGGTGTTCTGATGATGGGAAAACTCATTTGGTTAATGGGGCCATCCGGCTCAGGTAAAGACAGCCTGCTGGCGGTGATGCGCCAGCAAGAACATGCACAGCTACTGGTGGCGCACCGCTATATCACCCGCCCTGCCAACGCGGGCTGTGAGAACCACATCGCCCTCAGCGAAGCGGAGTTTTTTACCCGCGCCGGGCATAACCTGCTGGCGCTAAGCTGGCACGCCAACGGCCTGTACTACGGCGTGGGCGTCGAAATTGACCTCTGGCTACACGCTGGATTTGACGTGGTGGTTAACGGCTCACGCGCCCATCTGCCGCAGGCCAAAACAGCGCTACGCCGCCGCGCTGTTGCCGGTTTGCCTACAGGTGTCACCGGAGATCCTGCGCCAGCGCTTACAGGCGCGCGGGCGTGAGAACGGCGTTGAAATTGCCGCCCGACTGGAACGCGCCGCCCGCTATGCGCCCGCCGATTGCCATATGCTCAACAACGACGGAAGTCTGCTACAGTCAGTGGAAAAACTACTGACCCTGATGGGGCGCAAGGAGAAAAGCGATGCCTGTCTGTGAGCTTCGCCAGGCTACGGAAGAGGACTGCGACGCGGTATATGCGCTGATGTGTGAGCTAAAACAGGCCGAGTTCGACCGCGATGCCTTTTACACCGGCTACGCCGCCAATCTTCAGGATAATAGCACTACCAGCTTGCGCTGCTGAACGGCAAAGCGGTGGGGATCGTGAGTCTGCATCTGCAATTTCACCTGCACCACGCCAACTGGATTGGTGAAATTCAGGAGCTGGTGGTGATGCCTGAGGTGCGCGGCTTAAAAATCGGCCACCAGCTTTTGGCATGGGCAGAGGAGAAAGCCCGTGAAGCGGGCGCGGAGATGACCGAGCTTTCAACCAGCACGCTGCGCCATCATGCGCACCGTTTTTATCAGCGCGAAGGTTACACCCAGAGCCATTTCCGTTTTACCAAAGCGTTATGAGGAGCAGGTATGAGTTTAACCCTCACCCTCTGTGGGACGGGCGGTGCGCAGGGCGTTCCCGCCTGGGGCTGTGAGTGCCGTGCCTGCCAACGCGCGAGACTTACGCCGTCATCGCGGCGCAAACCGTGCAGCGGTGCGGCAAAGTTTAACGACGCGATAACGTTGATCGACGCCGGTCTGCCCGATCTCGGCGATCGCTGGCCGATGGGATCTTTTCAGCAGTTTTTACTCACCCATTACCATATGGATCACGTTCAGGGGCTGTTCCCTCTGCGTTGGGGCGTGGGCGCCAGCGTGCCGGTATACGGCCCGCCGGATGATCTGGGTTGCGACGATCTGTTTAAACATCCCGGAATTCTTGATTTTAGCCACACCGTGGAACCCTTCGTGGTGTTTGAGCTTCAGGGGCTACAGGTCACGCCGCTGCCGCTGGCTCATTCAAAGCTGACTTTCGGTTATTTACTGGAAACGCCCCACAGCCGCATCGCCTGGCTTTCCGATACCGCTGGTCTGCCGGACAAAACACTCACCTTTTTAAGCAATAATCAGCCGCAGGTGATGGTGATTGATTGCAGCCATCCGCCGCGCGAGGAGCCTGCGCGCAACCACGGCGATTTAAACACCGTGCTGGCGCTGAATGCTGATATCGGCTGCCCGCGCGTCATCCTGACGCATATCAGCCATCAGTTTGATGAATGGCTGATGAGCAACCCGCTGCCGGAAGGCGTCGAAGCGGGCTATGACGGCATGGAAATAGCGCTGGATTAGCGCTCAAACTCATCGTCAAGGCGACGTTCGTCGTCGGACAACTGGCGGCGTTCCTGGTCAAGCTGGCGCTGCCTGTCATCAAGCTGGCGGCGGCGATCGTCGAGTTGACGCCGCCGATCATTATACTGCTGGCTGCTTTGCGAATGGCTGCGACGATCGTCCCACGAACGATCGTCATCATCACTTTCGCGGCTGGCACGATCGCTGCTCGGGTTATAGGCATCATTGATGGCACTCTGAATGTTGCCAATGGCATCATCAATAATATCAGCGCGCGCCAGTTGGCTGGTCAGCGACAGTGCACAACAGAAAATGGCGGTCAGGTAGCGGTTCATAAAGCCAATCTCGTGATGGAAACTGGCTGTAGGTTATGTACGCCGCCACATCCGGTGTAGTAGAGGAATCTCAATCTACAATCTGAGAAATGTCACCCAGCGTTTTCTTTCGACACGTCAAATATGACGACAGCCTGTTTTTCGTCAGCGTTTCGCCCCGTATTCGCCCGTAACATCAAGGAATAGCCACAATAAAAAAGTGGCATAAAAGATGCATACTGAAGGCGACAGCGCGTATGCGCGATTTGATTAACTGGAGCGAGACCGATGAAAAAAGTCGTCACGGTTTGCCCGTATTGCGCATCAGGTTGCAAAATCAACCTGGTGGTCGATAACGGCAAAATCGTCCGGGCGGAGGCGGCTCAGGGGAAAACCAACCAGGGTACCCTGTGTCTGAAAGGCTATTACGGCTGGGATTTTATTAACGATACCCAGATCCTGACGCCACGTCTGAAAACCCCAATGATCCGTCGCCAGCGTGGCGGCAAGCTGGAGTCCGTCTCCTGGGACGAGGCGCTGAATTACGTTGCCGATCGCCTGAGTGCTATCAAAGCGAAATACGGCCCTGACGCTATTCAGACTACCGGTTCCTCACGCGGGACGGGTAACGAAACCAACTATGTAATGCAAAAATTTGCGCGCGCGGCGATTGGTACTAACAACGTCGATTGCTGCGCTCGCGTCTGACACGGCCCTTCGGTTGCAGGTCTGCACCAATCGGTCGGTAACGGCGCTATGAGTAACGCCATCAATGAAATTGATGACACTGATTTAGTCTTTATCTTCGGCTACAACCCAGCGGATTCCCACCCTATCGTGGCGAATCACGTGATTAATGCCAAACGTAAAGGCGCGAAAATCATCGTTTGCGATCCGCGTAAAATTGAAACCGCGCGTATTGCCGATATGCATATTGCGTTGAGAAACGGCTCGAATATCGCGCTGCTCAATGCGATGGGACATGTCATTATCGAAGAAAATCTGTACGACCAGGCGTTTGTCGCTTCTCGCACAGAAGGCTTTGAAGAGTATCGTAAAATTGTCGAAGGCTATACGCCGGAGTCCGTTGAAGAAATTACCGGCGTTAGCGCGCAGGAAATTCGTCAGGCGGCGCGGATGTATGCCGCAGCGAAAAGTGCGGCGATTCTGTGGGGCATGGGCGTAACCCAGTTCTATCAGGGCGTGGAAACCGTACGTTCACTGACGAGCCTCGCCATGCTGACCGGTAACCTCGGTAAGCCACACGCAGGCGTGAACCCAGTTCGCGGTCAGAACAACGTTCAGGGCGCATGTGATATGGGCGCACTGCCGGATACTTATCCGGGCTATCAGTACATTAACAACCCAGCTAACCGCGAGAAATTCGCCAAAGCATGGGGCGTAGAAAGCCTGCCTGCGCATACCGGCTATCGCATCAGTGAACTGCCGCACCGTGCGGCGCATGGCGAAGTGCGCGCTGCGTACATCATGGGTGAAGATCCATTACAGACCGATGCCGAGCTGTCTGCGGTACGTAAAGGCTTCGAAGATCTGGAATTGGTTATCGTCCAGGATATCTTCATGACCAAAACGGCGGCGGCGGCAGACGTCATTCTGCCGTCTACATCGTGGGGCGAACATGAAGGTGTGTTCTCGGCGGCTGACCGTGGCTTCCAGCGCTTCTTTAAAGCGGTGGAACCGAAGTGGGATCTGAAAACGGACTGGCAGATTATCAGTGAAATCTCCACCCGTATGGGCTACCCGATGCACTACAACAACACCCAGGAAATCTGGGATGAGTTGCGTCATCTGTGCCCAGATTTCTACGGCGCAACCTACGAGAAAATGGGCGAGCTGGGCTTTATTCAGTGGCCTTGCCGCGATACCTCAGATGCCGACCAGGGGACTTCTTACCTCTTTAAAGAGAAGTTCGACACCCCGAACGGCATGGCGCAGTTCTTTACCTGCGACTGGGTAGCGCCTATCGACAAACTGACCGAACAGTACCCAATGGTGCTCTCAACGGTACGTGAAGTCGGCCACTATTCTTGCCGTTCGATGACCGGTAACTGTGCGGCGCTGGCCGCGCTGGCGGATGAACCGGGCTATGCCCAGATCAACACCGCCGATGCCGCGCGTTTGGGGATTGAAGATGAAGCGCTGGTGTGGGTTAACTCCCGCAAAGGCCGCGTTATCACCCGTGCGGCGGTTAGCGATCGTCCGAACAAAGGGGCCATTTACATGACCTACCAGTGGTGGATTGGGGCATGTAATGAGCTGGTAACCGAGAACTTAAGCCCGATTACCAAAACGCCTGAGTACAAGTACTGCGCAGTAAACGTTGAACGCATTGCCGATCAACAGGCCGCTGAGCAGTATGTTATTGATGAGTACAATAAGCTGAAGGCCAGTCTGCGCGAAAGCGCGATGGGCTAAGCGGACTCGTTTCAACGCCCCCAGCCGGGGGCGTTTTTTTATCCTCGCATTCTCTTTATACTGCTCTCATCCTCGACTACCCACACAATAAAATGAAACTACTTTTTGCATTGCTATGGATGGTAGCACTGTCCGTATACGCTGAAGATCCGGGCAGCCAGTATCAAAAAGCCGCCGAGGCCGGAGACGCGCGCGCACAGTATTATCTTGCCGATACCTGGTTTAGCTCCGGCGATTTAAGTAAAGCCGAGTTCTGGGCACAAAAGTCTGCCGACAGCGGTGATGCAGATGCCAGTGCGTTGCTGGCGCAGATTAAAATTACCAATCCCGTCAGCCTTGATTACCCTGGGGCAAAAAAGCTGGCAGAGAAAGCCGCCAGCGCGGGCAGTAAGGCCGGTGAGGTTATCCTGGCGCGTATTTTGACCAATAGCCAATCAGGGCAGACCGATTATCCGCGCGCCATTACCCTGCTCCAGCAAGCATCGATAAATGCCGAAAGTGATTTCGCCGTCGATGCGCAAATGCTGTTGGGGATGATTTACGCCAACGGCGTCGGGGTGGCGGAAGATGATGAAAAGGCAGCGAGTTATTTTAAAAATAGCTCTGCGTTATCGCGCACCGGCTATGCCGAATATTGGGCCGGAATGATGTTCCTCGGCGGGGAAAAGGGGTTTATCACCGGTAACAAACAGAAGGCGTTGCAGTGGTTGAACCTGAGCTGTACCGAAGGGTTTGATACCGGCTGCGAAGAGTTTGAAAAGCTGAGTAACAAATAACCGCCATCGCCTGATGGCGCGAGTTTGTAGGCCGGATAAGGCGTTCACGCCGCCATCCGGCAGAGTTGCTGCCATCGCCTGATGGCGCTGCGCTTATCAGGCCTACGCGGGTTATGTTCATGCCATCAAACAAACCTCGTAATACCGTAGGCCGGATAAGGCGTTTACGCCGCCATCCGGCAATCAACGTCTAGCTTACTGGTCGGCGGTTTTATCAAACTTGCCCAACACTTCGCGCTCATACGCCAGCGCTTTTTTGCGGTCAAATTTGTGTTCCCACTTGGCGATCACCAGCACCGCCAGCGCATTCCCCACGACGTTCAACGCGGTACGCGCCATATCAAGAATACGGTCAACACCGGCAATAAACGCCAGACCTTCCAGCGGAATACCCACGCTACCCAACGTCGCCAGCAGCACCACAAAGGAGACACCCGGAACCCCGGCAATCCCTTTCGATGTCACCATTAGCGTCAGCACCAGCACGATTTCCTGCCAGATAGACAGGTCAATTCCGTACAACTGGGCGATAAAGATAGCGGCAATACTCTGGTACAGCGTCGAGCCATCAAGATTAAAGGAGTAACCGGTCGGCACGACAAAACTCGTAATCGATGCCGGAGCGCCATAGGCCTCCATCTTCTCAATAATACGCGGCAGCACGCTTTCAGAGCTGGCGGTGGAATAAGCCAGAATCAGCTCATCTTTGAGGATGCGGATCAAAATCCAGATGCTTAGCCCGCAGATGCGCGCCACAATCCCCAGCACCACCAGCGCGAAGAACAGAATCGCGAAGTGCACCAGGATAACCAGTTTCGCCAGCGGCCACAAAGAAGCAAAACCAAAGTTCGCCACGGTAACAGCAATCAGCGCAAACACCCCGACTGGCGCGTAACGCATCACCATATGGGTGACTTTAAACATGGTTTCGGAAATAGAACGGAACACCGTGACCAGCGGTTCGCGGTGCGCGGCGGGCAGTGATGAAAGGCCCAGACCAAACAGAACCGAGAAGAAGATAATCGGCAGCATATCGCCTTTCGCCATTGAGGCCACAATATTGGTCGGCACAAGGGAAAGTATCGTCCCCATCAAACCATGAGCGTGGCTCTGCACTTCAGCGGTGGTGCTTTGGTATTTCGATATGTCAGCCGTCGCCAGTTGTGACATGTCGATCCCCGCCCCTGGCTGGAAAACATTCGCCATAGTGATACCCACAATAATCGCTATCGTGGTGATCACTTCGAAATAAATGATGGTTTTTGCGCCAATTCGCCCTAACTGTTTGGCATCGCCAACACCGGCAATTCCCACGACAAGCGTAGAAATAACAATCGGCACGACGATCATTTTAATCAGATGGATGAAAATATCGCCAGCGGGCGACAGAAGATTCATAACCAGCCATTCGCGGCTATCGCTATGATAATGCAGATAACTACCCAGAATAATACCCAGCACGAGGGCAATCAGAATTTGCCATGCCAGGCTGATTCGTGTTTTTTTCATAACAGCAGACTTCCTCAATGAAAAACACCATGCCAAACAGGAATGGTATCCATTTGAAAGGGGGTGATTTGTGTTGCGTTTACTTTTAGAGGTTTTTAACGCGCAATATCAGTATCACTTGCACACCATCTCGTGCAACCATTTCATAACAGAGCTATTCACTACTTAAATCTATATTACTACTTATTTCTACCAGAAATTATTTATAAGTTTTTGTTATAAAAACAAAAAAATCACCATTTTCTATCCATTCTCTTCCGCAATTATTTTCGTTCAAAGAATCAAATGAACGTTATTTGAACAATTCCAATAATGCGTGATCTGCCGCGCAAATAATAAACAAAGCGTCCCCTTCCTCTTTTATTAACTTTTATGAGACATATTATTAACATCTTACAAGGAGAAAAAAAGCATGAGCCAAATTCACAAACACCCTATTCCTGCAAATATTGCAGACCGCTGCCTGATAAACCCAGAACAATACCTAACCAAATATCACCAATCAGTAACCAACCCAGATGCCTTCTGGGGCGAAGAGGGGAAAATCCTTGACTGGATGCGGCCCTATACCAAAGTTAAAAACACCTCCTTTGCCCCTGGCAATGTCTCGATCAAATGGTACGAGGACGGCACGCTGAACCTGGCGGCTAACTGCCTTGACCGCCATCTGCAACAACGCGGCGACCAAACCGCCATCATCTGGGAAGGCGACGACGCCAGCCAGAGCAAACACATTAGTTATCGCGAACTGCATCGCGATGTCTGTCGTTTCGCCAACACTCTGCTGTCGCTCGGCGTTAAAAAAGGCGATGTGGTGGCTATCTATATGCCAATGGTGCCAGAAGCCGCCGTCGCGATGCTGGCCTGTGCCCGTATCGGCGCTATCCACTCGGTTATCTTTGGCGGCTTCTCGCCAGAGGCCGTTGCAGGGCGAATCATCGACTCCAGTTCCCGCCTGGTTATCACCTCTGATGAAGGCGTTCGCGCCGGGCGTAATATTCCGCTGAAGAAAAACGTCGATGACGCGCTGAAAAACCCGAACGTCAAAACCATCGAAAACGTGGTAGTGCTGCAACGTACCGGTGGGAAAATTGACTGGCAGGAAGGCCGCGACCTGTGGTGGCATGATTTGATGAGTCAGGCCAGCGACCAACACCAGCCGGAAGAGATGAACGCAGAAGATCCGCTGTTTATCCTTTATACCTCCGGTTCTACCGGCAAGCCAAAAGGCGTGCTGCACACTACCGGCGGCTATCTGGTGTATGCCGCAACCACCTTTAAATATGTTTTCGACTATCATCCTGGCGACATTTATTGGTGCACCGCCGATGTGGGTTGGGTGACTGGCCACAGCTATTTGCTGTATGGCCCGCTGGCCTGCGGAGCCACCACGCTGATGTTTGAAGGCGTGCCTAACTGGCCGACCCCGGCGCGTATGTGCCAGGTTGTTGATAAGCATAAAGTGAATATTCTCTACACCGCCCCAACCGCTATCCGCGCGCTGATGGCAGAAGGCGACAAAGCCACTGCCGGAACCGACCGCTCATCGCTGCGCATTTTGGGTTCCGTTGGTGAGCCTATCAACCCAGAGGCCTGGGAGTGGTACTGGCGTCATATCGGCAACGAAAAATGTCCGGTGATGAATACCTGGTGGCAGACTGAAACCGGCGGTTTCATGATTACCCCACTGCCGGGGGCTATCGAGCTGAAAGCCGGTTCCGCCAGCCGTCCGTTCTTTGGCGTGCAACCTGCGCTGGTCGATAACGAAGGCCATCCGCAGGAAGGCGCGACCGAGGGCAACCTGGTGATCACCGATTCCTGGCCTGGGCAAGCGCGTACGCTGTTTGGCGACCACGATCGCTTCGAGCAAACCTACTTCTCCACTTTCAAAAATATGTACTTCAGCGGCGACGGCGCGCGCCGTGATGAAGATGGCTATTTCTGGATCACTGGCCGCGTCGACGACGTGCTGAACGTTTCCGGCCACCGTCTGGGTACGGCGGAAATCGAGTCGGCGCTGGTGTCGCACCCGAAAATTGCCGAAGCCGCAGTGGTGGGCATTCCGCACAATATTAAAGGCCAGGCTATCTACGCTTACGTCACCCTGAACCACGGCGAAAAGCCGACCCCGGCGCTGTATACCGAAGTACGTAACTGGGTACGTAAAGAGATTGGCCCGCTGGCAACGCCGGACGTGCTGCACTGGACGGATTCACTGCCGAAAACGCGCTCCGGTAAAATTATGCGCCGCATTCTGCGCAAAATTGCCGCTGGCGATACCAGTAACCTCGGCGATACCTCAACGCTCGCCGATCCGGGTGTGGTGGAAAAACTGCTCGAAGAGAAGCAGTCCATCGCGATGCCTTCATAACTCTACTTTTGCCCGGTAACACTACGGTTGCCGGGCAACTGACCCCTCGATACCCGTCATATTTCAGGTTGCTTGAGGGTTGGCTGCCTTCACTCGCCCCGCTGGGGTTTCGCTCAGTTGCCGCCGACAAGCAGCTCAAATTATTTTGGGTATATAACAAAAAACCCTACCTTTACCTCTGGAGACTCTGTGATGAATGAGAATATTTGTCAGCAGATAGAAGACAGTGCGCATTTCAGGGAGTTGGTCGAAAAACGGCAACGGTTTGCCACCATTTTGTCACTGATTATGTTAGTGGTTTACGTCGGTTTCATTCTTCTCATCGCTTTTGCGCCGGGCTGGCTTGGCACGCCGCTGCATCCGGGCACTAGCGTCACGCGCGGCATTCCTATTGGGATAGGCATTATCGTTATCTCTTTCCTCCTGACTGGCGTGTACGTCTGGCGGGCTAACAACGAATTCGATCGCCTGAACAAGGCAGTCCTGCGCGAGGTGAAAGCATCATGAAGAAGGTCCTGACGGCGCTCGCCGCCACACTTCCTTTTGCCGCCAACGCGGCAGACGCCATCAGCGGGCACGTGGAACGCCAGCCGACCAACTGGCAGGCGATTATCATGTTCCTGATTTTCGTCGCCCTGACGCTCTACATTACCTATTGGGCCTCTAAACGGGTGCGCTCACGCAGCGACTATTACACCGCAGGCGGCAACATTACCGGTTTCCAGAACGGCCTGGCGATTGCCGGTGACTTTATGTCGGCGGCCTCGTTCCTCGGTATTTCGGCGCTGGTTTACACCTCCGGTTACGATGGGCTTATCTACTCGCTGGGCTTCCTCGTGGGCTGGCCGATAATTCTGTTCCTGATTGCCGAACGCCTGCGCAATCTGGGCCGCTACACCTTTGCCGATGTCGCATCCTATCGCTTAAAGCAAGGGCCGATTCGGATGCTCTCCGCCTGCGGTTCTCTGGTGGTCGTGGCGCTGTATCTGATTGCTCAGATGGTCGGCGCGGGTAAACTTATCGAGCTGCTGTTTGGCCTTAACTATCACGTCGCCGTGGTGCTGGTGGGCGTGCTGATGGTGTTGTACGTCCTGTTTGGCGGGATGCTCGCCACCACATGGGTACAGATTATCAAAGCGGTACTGCTGCTGTTCGGCGCCAGTTTTATGGCCTTTATGGTGATGAAGCACGTCGGTTTCAGCTTCAATAACCTGTTCACCGAAGCGATGGCGGTACACCCGAAAGGGGCGGCAATTATGAGCCCTGGCGGGTTGGTTAAAGACCCAATATCTGCGCTGTCGTTAGGCCTCGGCCTGATGTTCGGTACGGCGGGATTGCCGCACATTCTGATGCGCTTCTTCACCGTCAGCGATGCCAGCGAAGCGCGTAAAAGCGTGTTCTACGCCACCGGCTTTATGGGCTATTTCTACATCCTGACCTTTATCATCGGCTTCGGCGCTATCATGCTGGTTGGCGCGAATCCGCAGTTTAAAGACGCGGCGGGCGCACTTATCGGCGGCAATAACATGGCGGCGGTACACCTGGCGGATGCGGTGGGCGGCAACCTGTTCCTCGGCTTTATCTCTGCGGTAGCCTTCGCCACTATTCTGGCGGTGGTCGCGGGTCTGACGCTGGCGGGGGCTTCGGCCGTATCGCATGACCTGTACGCCAACGTGTTTAAGAAAGGCGCAACCGAGCGTGAGGAGCTGAAGGTATCGAAAATTACGGTGCTGATTCTGGGTGTGGTGGCGATTCTGCTGGGCATTTTGTTCGAGAATCAAAACATCGCCTTTATGGTGGGCCTGGCGTTCTCCATCGCTGCAAGCTGTAACTTCCCGATTATTCTGCTGTCGATGTACTGGTCAAAACTGACCACGCGCGGCGCGATGATCGGCGGCTGGCTGGGGCTGCTGACGGCGGTGATCCTGATGATCCTCGGGCCAACCATTTGGGTGCAGATCCTCGGTCACGAAAAAGCCATCTTCCCGTACGAATATCCGGCGCTGTTCTCGATTGCTGTCGCCTTTATCGGGATCTGGTTCTTCTCTGCCACCGATAATTCTGCAGAAGGCAGCCGTGAACGCGAACAGTTCCGCGCGCAGTTTATTCGCTCGCAAACCGGTCTGGGTATCGATCAGGGCCGCGCACATTAATCCCCCCTTCCCCGGCTGCAAAGCCGGGGATCACATCTTATTTCCCCGCAGGTGAAGAACGTCACATTCGCTACGCGAAAATAGTGACTCACCGTCACACTAATTATTTTCAAGTTGTGAAGAACCTTCCATCTCTCATTTTTAATGGCTGTTCTGAGTAAACCCGCATTTATTGGATGCGGTGACTTTAAAAAATACTCCTATGCTCCACTGGCAAATATTATTCATGCATCACAACAACTGCTTTTTATTAATATATTTTGCCTATTTTACAGGAGTAATCATTCATGAAACATTTATTATGCGCCAGCATAATTTGTACCTGTGGCCTGATGGCGGCAGCCTCCAGTTTTGCCCAGCAGGATGTGACGCTCAGAATGTCATGGTGGGGCGGAAAATCACGGCACGAAGTGATGCTGAATGCGCTGAACGTTTTTGAAGCCCGCAACCCAGGCATTAAGGTAAATGCGGAATACATGGGCTGGGACGGTTATCTGGAGCGCATGACGACCCAAATTTCCGGTGGCAAAGCACCTGATATTATGCAGATAAACTGGCCGTGGTTTCCTATATTTTCCCGCAATGGCGATGGTTTTTACGATATTAATCAATTAAAAGAGACGTTCGATTTAAGCCAATATCCCGCGAAAGATTTGCAGTCCACCACCATTAACGGCAAGCTCAATGCGATTCCTATTTCCCTTAATGTCCCTGGTTTTTATTACAACACAGAAACCTGGAGAAAAGCCGGATTAGCCTTCCCTAAAAACTGGGATGAGTTATTTGCCGCCGGTAAAGTTTTTAAAGAAAAACTCGGCAACGATTATTATCCGCTGATCTTTAACGATCAGGACACGTTCCTGATGATGAACTGCTATATGTCGCAAAAATACAATACGCCGATGTTTACCGCCGACGGTAAACAATTTGCCTGGAGCAAAGCGCAGTGGTACGAAGCCTTTCGCTTTATTCAGCGCTTGGTCGACGACCACGTCATGCCCAGCCCGAAATTCCTCGCCTCATTCGGGAAATTCGACTTTACCGACAGCAAATATTGGCAACAGGGTAAATGGGCGGGAACCTATACGTGGAACGTGGTTATTCAGTACTACGCGCAAAAAGTATTACCACCAGCAAAACTGGTGCTGGGCGATTACATCATGGAACCTGGCGCAACTAACGCCAGCGCTTATTTTAAAGTCTCGCTGACCTACGCGATGAGTAAAAATACCCAGCACCCGAAAGAGGCGGCGAAGCTGCTCAATTTCTTGCTGAATGACCCCGAAGCTATCGCCATCCTCAGGCTGGAAAACGGCATTCCGTTAAGCCAAATCGCGGTGAAAACCTTAACCGACAGCGGTGTACTCACCGATGAGAATCCTTCCGTCGCCGGATTTAAAAGCGCCCTAAAACTGGTGTCAAACTCCACCGCAACGCCGTGGATGGAAGACCAGAAAATACAGTCGTGGTTCCAGGAAGCGCGGCAGAACATCGACTACGGCAGAATGACCGTCGAAGAGGCTGCCGATAATTTTATCGCCAACGCCGAACGGGTAATGAAACGCTCCGCCACTCGTCGCCAGTAATCAGATTTCCGGCCTAATGGGGAGGAAATTCCCCCATTACGCTGGCTTACCCACCGTTTTATATCCACCAAATAAATATAAAAGCCTCATTTGATTAATTTCACATTCGGAGATAACGAGAATGAAAAAGTGGTTATTGTGCGCGTGTTTCGTATTTTTGGGGCTGAGCTTCACCGCCGCCGCTTACGCCCTGGACAATGTGGTGTTGCGTATGTCATGGTGGGGCGGCAAAGCGCGCCAGCAGCAAACTAATGCGGCGATTAAGACGTTTGAACAGCGCTACCCGTGGATTACGGTAAAAGCGGAAAACACCGGCTGGGATGGGCATCTGGCCAGGATGTCGGCACAAATGTCCGGCGGCACAGAACCCGATGTGATGCAAACCAACTGGCCGTGGTTGTCGCTGTTTTCCCGCGATGGCGGCGGCTACTACGACCTGAATACCCTGAAAGAGGTTATCGATCTCAGCCAGTTTTCCGCCCTGGATTTGATGTCAACCACCGTCAACGTCAAATTAAACGGCTTGCCTATCTCGTTGAATGCCCCAGTTTTTTACTACAACACCGAAACCTGGCGCAAAGCCGGGCTGAGCTATCCCACCACCTGGGACGAACTCTTTGCCGCCGGTAAGCTGTTTCAACAACGTCTTGGTGACCAATACTACCCGCTGGTGTTGGTCGATCAGGATGTAATGTTGATGATTAACAGCTACATGACGCAAAAATACAACACTCCGATGTTTACCGCTGACGGATACCATTTTGCGTGGAGCCAGGCGCAGTGGCGTGAAGCCTTTCAGTTTGTTCAGAAACTGGTCGATGAGCATGTCATCCCCGGGCCTAAATATGTCGCCTCTTTTGGCAAAGGCACATTCCACGAAATGAAGCCGTGGATCACCGGAGAATGGGGCGGAGCCTATACCTGGAACATTGTGATTCGCGCCTACGTCAGCAACCTGACGCCACCCGCGACGCTGGAGCTTGGCCCACACCTGATGTTGCCTGGCGCCACCGACGCGGGCATCTACTTTAAGGTGTCGCAGATGTTCACGATCAGCCGCCATACCCAGCATCCGAAAGAAGCCGCCATGCTGCTCAACTATCTGCTGAATGACCCGCAGGCAATCAACGCTCTGGCGCTGGAGCGTGGTATTCCGCTGAGCAAAATCGCGGTCAAAACGCTCACCGATAACAACACAATTAACCCGCAAGACCCGATTGTCGCGGGGCTAAGCCAGGCGCTGGCGTTAGGCAGTACGCAGATAGCCACGCCAATGATGGAGGATTTTCAAATTCTCGCCCTGTTTATCGCCGCGCGCGAAAACATGGATTACGGCCACCAGACGCCGGAACAGGCGGCGGATGAGTTTGCCCAGCGTGCGGCGCGTATTCTGAAGAAAGCGAACCGCTGATTGAGTTCACATAATTTCGCGGCGCTGGTGATATCAGTCACGATTTATAAATGGAAAAAGGGGATGCCGATCACCTTAAATTTTTACCTATCGTGATCGACCGCTCATTTTCAACGGGAGTACGTTCGAACGGCGTGAGTGTGCTCCTGCATCGCGCGACTTTTTAGGCCTCACTTTTTATGCTTATCTCAATCCGGCTCCGTCAGGCTACGCGCAAAATTAGCCAGACGCTGAGGGTTTAATAACAGCGGCAAAAACAACGGGCTACCCGCAGGCGGCGATGCCAGCCAGCGATCCAGCGTATCGACATAGTGCAGCAGTTGGTTTTGATGCTGAAGCAGCGCATCCGCCGGTAACGCATGATCGCCGTAGTGGTCGCGCCACAGCAGATCAACGGTGGC
>JBOFJM010000222.1:0-2869 GCA_051656825.1 Kluyvera sp. | reverse complement strand
CTGACCGTATTATTCAGATTTGCGGTGGCCTTTCCGATCGTGAAATGGAAGCCCAGGTTCTGGATTCAATGGATCTGGAACGCGAACGCGGCATAACCATTAAAGCACAGAGCGTGACGTTGGATTTCAAAGCAGCCGACGGGGAAACCTATCAGCTGAACTTTATCGACACGCCAGGCCACGTTGACTTCTCCTATGAAGTGTCTCGCTCTCTGGCGGCCTGTGACGGCGCACTGCTGGTGGTTGACGCCGGACAGGGCGTAGAAGCACAGACGCTGGCGAACTGCTACACCGCGATGGAAATGGATCTGGAAGTGGTGCCGGTTCTGAACAAAATCGACCTGCCTGCTGCCGATCCTGAGCGCGTGGCGGAAGAAATTGAAGATATCGTTGGCATCGACGCCACCGACGCGGTGCGCTGCTCGGCGAAAACCGGCGTGGGCGTCACCGACGTTCTGGAACGCCTGGTACGCGATATTCCGCCGCCGGAAGGTGATCCAGAAGGCCCGCTGCAAGCGCTGATCATTGACTCCTGGTTCGATAACTACCTGGGCGTGGTTTCTCTGGTGCGTATTAAAAACGGCACCATGCGCAAAGGCGACAAAATTAAAGTGATGAGCACCGGTCAGGTCTACAACGCAGACCGTCTGGGGATCTTCACGCCGAAACAGGTTGACCGTACCGAGCTGAAATGCGGCGAGGTAGGTTGGCTGGTTTGTGCCATTAAAGACATTCTTGGCGCGCCGGTTGGCGATACCTTAACGGCGGCACGTAACCCAGCAGAAAAAGCGCTGCCGGGCTTCAAAAAGGTGAAACCACAGGTTTATGCTGGTCTGTTCCCGGTAAGCTCTGACGATTACGAAAACTTCCGTGATGCGTTAGGCAAGCTGAGCCTGAACGATGCCTCCCTGTTCTACGAGCCAGAAAGCTCTACCGCGCTGGGCTTCGGCTTCCGCTGTGGCTTCCTCGGCCTGCTGCACATGGAGATTATCCAGGAGCGCCTGGAACGTGAATACGATCTGGATCTGATCACCACCGCGCCGACCGTAGTGTACGAAGTGGAAACCACAGCGAAAGAGACTATCTACGTTGATAGCCCGTCTAAGCTGCCGCCACTGAACAACATTTACGAGCTGCGCGAGCCAATCGCGGAATGTCACATGCTGCTGCCACAGGCTTATCTGGGCAACGTGATTACGCTGTGTATCGAGAAGCGTGGCGTACAGACCAATATGGTTTACCACGGTAACCAGGTGGCGCTGACCTATGAAATCCCGATGGCGGAAGTGGTGCTCGACTTCTTCGACCGCCTGAAGTCAACGTCGCGCGGTTATGCGTCGCTGGACTATAATTTCAAACGCTTCCAGACGTCTGACATGGTGCGTGTTGATGTCCTCATCAACAACGAACGTGTCGATGCGCTGGCGCTGATTACCCACCGTGATAACTCCCAGAGCCGTGGTCGTGAGCTGGTGGAGAAGATGAAAGATCTGATTCCACGCCAGCAGTTCGACATTGCGATTCAGGCCGCTATTGGTACGCACATTATTGCGCGTTCCACGGTGAAGCAGCTGCGTAAAAACGTTCTGGCTAAATGCTACGGTGGCGATATCAGCCGTAAGAAAAAGCTGCTGCAAAAACAGAAAGAGGGTAAAAAGCGAATGAAGCAGATCGGTAACGTCGAGCTGCCGCAGGAAGCCTTCCTCGCCATTCTGCACGTCGGTAAAGATAACAAATAATCTCTAAGGAGTTGGCATGGCGAACATGTTTGCCCTGATTCTGGTGATTGCCACACTGGTGACGGGCGTTTTGTGGTGCGTTGATAAGTTTATCTTCGCCCCTAAACGACGGGAACGTCAGGCAGCGGCGCAGGTCGCAGCGGGTGACGCACTGGATCAAAAAACGCTGAAAAAAGTTGGCCCGAAACCGGGCTGGCTGGAAACGGGCGCATCGGTATTTCCGGTGCTGGCCATCGTGTTGATTGTGCGTTCATTTATCTATGAACCGTTCCAGATTCCGTCTGGTTCGATGATGCCAACTCTGCTGATCGGTGACTTTATCTTGGTGGAAAAATACGCCTACGGAATTAAAGACCCGATTTATCAGAAGACGATTATCGAAACGGGCCACCCGAAACGTGGCGATATCGTGGTGTTCAAATACCCAGAAGATCCGCGTCTTGACTACATCAAGCGCACGGTGGGTCTGCCGGGTGATAAAGTCACCTACGATCCGGTTGCTAAGCAGGTCACTATTCAACCAGGATGCAGCTCTGGTCAGGCATGTAGCAGTGCGCTGCCGGTAACCTACTCCAACGTTGAACCGAGTGATTTCGTACAAACCTTCTCCCGTCGCAACGGCGGTGAAGCGACCAGCGGTTTCTTCGAGATGCCGCAGGGCGAAAGCAAAGCTGATGGCGTCCGTCTGGACCAACGCCAGGAAACCCTGGGTGACGTCAATCACCGTATTTTGACGGTGCCAATCGCGCAGGATCAGGTCGGCATGTACTATCGTCAGTCCGGTTTGCCGCTGGCTACCTGGATTGTCCCGCCGGGCCAATACTTCATGATGGGTGATAACCGTGACAACAGCGCGGACAGCCGTTATTGGGGCTTTGTGCCGGAAGCGAACCTGGTGGGTAAAGCGACCGCTATCTGGATGAGCTTCGAAAAACAAGAAGGGCAATGGCCAACCGGTGTCCGTTTAAGCCGCATCGGTGGGATCCATTAATTCTTGTCCGACATTATGCAGGGGCGATATTGCCCCTGCATAAATTATTTAGAAGTTAAATCTCTCCAAACTAACGACATCCCTTGTCGTTGCGTATAGAATATCCCCCCGAAGATTCGGATGTCTCTTAAGAGAGACA
>JBOFJM010000221.1:0-8067 GCA_051656825.1 Kluyvera sp. | reverse complement strand
TGCGAATTGCACCATATCTTTCTCTGATATTAAGCCAAGGCGATTTCCTGCCAGTACATCAGGATGTGGTTTGTAGATTATATATGCTTCTGGGTTACGCTCTCGTACTGTTTTTAACAGTGCTAAATTGGTAGTGATTGATAGCGTCCCTGTGGCTATTGATGCATCATTTTCTACTTGCCCCGTAACCAGTAATGTTTTTTTATTCTTAGCCTGTTCAGGCAATAACCAAGTTCTCCCTAAATTATATTTACTTAACTTGGTCGAAATTAGTTGTTGTCGTAGTTGTTCTGCACGTACCTGCTGTTCTAATGTCAAGTTTGATGTGTTTAGCAAATTCTCTAAATCACTAGGGCGCGTCGAATCGTAATAAATACCTGTTTTATCGAGTACGAGAGATAGTGGAGGGCGGAGATCGGACCCCAATCCTGCGGATCGTAAAAAACCGTCTTCCATACGCCAGATAGGAATATTGTATTGAGCTGCTTTTTTAGCCCATGCATTTTCACCTTTAATCCCCCAGACCACGCAGGCTGTTGGTTTTTTGCAATGATGCGAAAAGCTGACTATATTTCCCTGAATTTTAAGAAATGGTTTTACTATGCTCCCTTTCCAGAGGGTCATACCTGGAGCCCATAAATGGCCATTCATGCTAAGTCTATGTTTACGGTTTAGATGCAGATAGCTCAGCACATTTAATAGCGAACCTGGATTACCTGTATAAGGGTCAATATAGCGGGTATATTGCAACCACGCCGCCGCTACCAGGGCTAGCAGCGGTGCATTGCCACGCCGGGCGGTAAGGTCACTGGCTGATGGATGTCTGTCGTCAGTCAGCCCCCATCCTGCATACCACGGCAGGCCAAAACAGGTCACTTTTTTCCCTGCCAGCAGCGCTTCAATACCGTATTGCGATGTCACGGTATAAACCGCAGAGACACAGCGCAGTAACGATTGTGGGCTGTAATCTTCCGTAATCAATCGAATCCGTGGATCGTCACTCAACGAATCAAAGTAGCCTTTCTTTTTTCCGCTCAGAACATCGGGGTGTGTTTTAACCCAGATTTCGCCCTCGGGATGCTCCCGCTTGGCACAAGAAAGCATTGCTGCAAACTGTTTTTCCGTCGCGCCGCCTAGTGTAACGGAAACGTCACCGTAGGTTTGGTCAACCACCAGAGTGACATCAGTATGGTGAGTTTCTGTGAAGGGGAGGGCGTGGTTATATTTCGACAGGTCGTTCTCAACCATTAAGGTAATCGCACGTAGCGCATCACTTTGCAGTCGTGGGGTTTTGGCTTCTTGCTGAATGAGCACTTCCAAGCGGCTAGGACGGCTGGCATCGTAGTAAATACCTAAATCATCAACAACCATGCCTAATGGTGGTGCACCGTTGACCCCCAGCCCTAGCGAGCGTGTAAAGCCGTCTTCTAACCGTAGTATCGGTAGCCCAGCCTTTTCTGCTCGCGCTATTGGGCGTTGAGCAGAAGCGCGCTCTCCCCAAACAGCAATAGCATTCACTCCATCAGGAATGGACGTAAGATTAGAAAGTTTGCAGCATTCCTCACCTAAAAAACTTTGAAGGTGTGGAATCTGCCAGATGCCTGAAGAGTAGATGCCTATCATCCTGAATGGCTTCCCTGTTGGTGGTCTGTCAGTGGCGGAGCAACTCCGCCACATCCCTTGGTGTTACAGATCCAAAATGACTTTGGCGGCAACGGCCATTTGATAAAGAATGGTGGAAATACCGCGTGTCACTTCCAGATTCTTAGTTTCGTATTGCGGCAGCACCATAATTTCATCGCCAGGCAGGACTTTCTCCACATCGTCAGCGTCAACGGCAGAGCCATCTTGATGAATTACGATGATTTTCGACTGCCCAGATTTTTGTGTTAATCCGCCACACTTCTCGATGTAGTCATCCACATCCAGTTTGGTATCCCAGGAGATGGCATTTGGGAACAGCACAGAACCGTGGATCATCACCAGCGAGGTTTTTTCTGGAATGATAATTACGTCACCGTCTTCCAGAATGACACTGTCGAGATTGCTTTCATTGAGCACCACCTGACCTTTAGGCACCACGCTACGGGCTTTGGCTACAAACCGGCTGACAAGCTGGGCTTCCTGAACGCGCAGCCGAGCTTCTTCCTGCGTTGAGGATTGTGAGGATAGCGAAGATTCTTCTAGCTTTTGTAGTGAGGTGTTCAGCATCTCTTTTTGACGAACCGCGACCGAATGGCGGAACAGCTGAATGCTGCTAAGTTGTGACATGCTATTGGTGCGGATTTGCGCCAGCACTTGTTTCATCGTAGAACCATAAGGCAGTACGATGGCGTGTTCGCCAGAATGCGCACCTTCAACACGAACTTGAATCGTCCCGGCATAACGGTCAGAACTGATGATCAGCTTATCGCCATCCTGCAATATTTTCCCCGACGCGCTACTTAACGGGTAATACTCTGTCCGTTTCATCGCTCCTTGCTGTCGCACGATGGTAAAGTGCGTTGCGCTCGGTTTGGGTCGTGACCACTCTAACGCTTCCGTGACGGGAATGGCGCTGTCGTGAAATTCAAAGTCGTAGCTGTTGTACACGTCGCCTTCAACGCTAAAAGTATATTGGCGTGGGCCAACCACGATGGTGTCACCGTCGGAAAACTGGGACAGATTAAGCGTGCCGTTGAGCAAGAAATCATACAGGTTTACACGGGAGCGTACCGATTTACCGCGTTTAACGGTGATATCAACATAACTGCCTCGGTCGCTATCGACGCCACCGGCTTTGCTCAAATAAGAGAGCAGGGAGTCAGACGCGACCCCACCGTACAGACCTGGATTCCTGACGTAACCCGTCACAAAGACTTTTACCGGCTGTGCCTGAAGAAGTGAGGCGTAGACATTCACATTCGACTGATAAACGTCTTTCACTTTGGCCGTAACCAAGCTGTTTAGCTGGCCATTACTCACACCGTTGACCTTTAACGGGCCTACGTTAGGGACGAAGATATTGCCTTTAGGGTCAACAGGGAGGGCACCATCGAAATTAAATGCCCCCCAAAGCCTTATCTGGATCGTATCGCCAAGCCCGATGATGTAATTCGGGTTAAAACCAATGCTGCTTCCGCTGTCTGCTGTAGAACCGTTAAATAACTGTGCGCCAAACATGCGGCTTAATGGCGGTGCTTCCATTGGCATCGGCGTATTGTCAAAACCATTGCTGTCGGTAGTCTGATTTTTGGCGGCGATTAGCTTCGATAACCCAGCCGCTCCGGTTAATTCTGAATCAGCCGTAATGCCTACTGCCAGTGCTTGGCAGGAGTGCAAAATACTCAATACAAGAATCGATTTCAGTAATTTCATAATAGACTCGGTTAAATATATTGGTAGTGATACTAGTCTTTGTGATCTTCAATAATGGCGATCAATAATTTGGCTGTGCCAAACAACAGACAACACACCAATAACCAACTTGCTAAGAGATACAGTACGTTAGGAAATTTAGATTCTTGCGGTAACTGTGGGGAACTGATTACGGACAGCGTTTTTAATTTACGTGCACTTTCCAGTCGGGTCTTTTCAATAGCTTGCAAGGCTAATGAATACAAATCATTATCAAATTTGACCGTGATCTTGAGGTCTTCAAAATCCGCAGCCATGCTGTTCAGCTTTTTCCCATCGGGGGCGGTAATTTTATTTTGTTCAACGTCAATTTGAGCTTGTAATGATTTGATAGCATTTTTAGTGCTGACCACCTGGGGAGCGTCTTCACGCAAATAAGTCAATAAGTTGCGTAGCTCCGCTTCCATATCAATCTTTTTGGCAATCAACGCGTTGACGAGCGTCGTGGCCGCTTCTGCAGAGGCGGCGGGATCGAGAATATTATTGTTATTCTGATAGGCTAAAAGGCGGGCTTTACTGTTATTCAGCCGATCTTTAGTTTCCTGAAGCTCATCTTCGGCAAACTTCATTTGCTCGCGTGAAATCTTATGCGACAACTCGTTAATAAAGCGTTCGGATTCTTTCAGTACCGCTTGGTTAAATGCCTGGGAAAACGCGGGGGTAAAGCCTTGCGTTTGTATCGTCAGTAGCCCTGTTTTCTCGTCATAGTCCACGTTCAGGCGTGCGCGGTAATACTCCAGAAATCCCTCTGAAGTGATATCGGCAGGCAGGTGGAAGAGAAAATCCCAGCCGCTTTGGCTAAAGGCATGGTGAAAATCGAGTTTCTTATCCAGCGTTTGCAGCATATCCGGCGAGTTGATGTACTCTTTCAGGTACAGCGAATCTTCGGCGGAAGAGGGGTTTGATGCCCCTAACAGTAGCCCGAAATTAAGGCTAGAGCTGTCGAGGTCATTCGGGCGCTTGACCGCAACTTTGGACTCGCTGATATAGCGAGGTTGGCTGAAAATAACCAAATACACGATCAACAGACACATCGGGGCCGCAACAACTATCTTCCATAGATGACGCTGGATATCAAATTGTCTGCATTTTTTGACTGCAGCACGAGCCAGTCTCTTTTTTCTGGCAATAAATCGACCAGATAGAATATTATTCATTTTCATGGGTTATGTTATGAGCTTAATAAATGAAGTTAATGGATGAAAAATAGTTAAACTATAGAAACAATTCATTCACTCCATTGATTGATTTTTCTCATTTTATACAACGCATGATATATAGTGTGATAAAACATCGCATTCCTTTGTTCCATTATCAAACAGCCTTGTTATATTCAATGTTTTCCTATTTATGGATAACCTCAGTGAATATCAGTTCTTACGCGATCTATGCTGCATATTTAACACAGTCATTAAAGCATCACAATAGTGATTATGTATGATGGGCTTTCTTTGCATGCTTTATATCTGTTTTTTTTATGGTTCACACAAACTTATTGTCTTGAATTGCTGAGGGGATAATTGTTTTAATATTTTTTGCGAATGCTTTAATTATTTCTTTAAATGATTTTAAGTATTATTAAATGTGATTTTCTAACGTTGTTGTTCGACAGTGATCGTGGGCTATTCCCTTACTAAATTTGTATCGAAACCGTCAGGTGCAGATAAATCGGCTACGGAATAATGAGATACAAATAGTCTTTAGCATAAGCGTGAATTCAGGGAGCTGAATATGTCTGACCTTGCGAAAGTAGATTTGCCTACACAGTATATTATTTATGAATCGAACAACGTCAGTTATACGGTGGGTAAATATGGTGATTTTACCAGTTTAAATAGTGCTCTTACGTATTTGTCACAATATTCTCCAGGATATAAACAATCTGGTGTGGCAATGAAAGTCATCTTACTCGATGATTTTGTTATGAATGAACAGATTATCCTGTCAGGGATTGATTTATCCTGGGTAGAGGTATTTGCAGAGTCAATGGTGAAAATTGCGCGTAATACGCTAAAAGTACGTGTTGAAAACTACCTTCCCGTATTTTCGGCGAACAATGGTGGGCGGTTGCCTTTGATTAGCGCTCTGTTCGATATGGATTACATTGAGGGGGGAAAGGACATCTCTGTGGCTTTTTTGCTCCATGGTGCTGGCTCATCAGGCAATTTTTCTGCCGGTTCAGGCTGCATCAATGCATTTGGTGATGGTTTGCTGGCCTTATCGGGCGCTTCTTTTTCAGCAGATAACACCTTATGGAACCACTGTGCTGGTGATGGTGTTTCTACCCGATCTGGCGCGAGTGGGTCGGCAAATGATAGTGAAGCTAACCACTGTTATAACGGTTTTCTTACTGAAGGTGCAGTACTCTCTGCGCAGCGCTCAGTGGCGCAAGGCTCTCGTTCTACTGGTTTTGCTGCACGAATGTGTGGCGCGATGAATGCGGAAGCATCCGATGCTCAGAATGGGGATAATTATGGCTACTATGCTTCAACCTCAAGCCTTTTGAATGTGACCAGAGGTAACTGTAGTGGCTGCCGTTTTGGCATTACCGCCCAGCGCGGTAGCAAGATAGCGGCTGAAGAAGTCATTGCTGATAATTGCACCGAAACAAATATCTCTGCGAGACGTTATGCTGAGATTGAGGCTCAGAGCTGCCACGCTGTGAATACGCAAACAACGCCACTGTACTGTATTAGAGCTAACTATTCTGGATCGGTCATTGTTGAAAGCGGCACGCTAGGTGGCTCATGTACTGATAATATTTGTCGTGCAACGACAAACGCAGAAATTCAGGCGACAGATGCCCAGCTTTCCGGCGCGATTGGCAAATGTGTTGGCGTATTCGTCGATGAAAGCGCTAATTTCAATGGTAGGAGAATGACGCTGGATCACTCCTTATCATCCGGTACAGCTGTTCAGGTATCACATGCCAGCACTGCGGATTTATCTAATTCATCTATTTATAACGCGGGATATTACGGTGTCCTGGTGCAGCACGGAGCAAATGTTTCGCTTGATGATGCGACCGTGAGAGGGAGCCATAACTACTCACTTTATGTTCTCGATGGTGGGAAAGTGTCTGCAATAAAAGCCGATTTGCAGCAGACCGAAGGCACTGATGCCAGAACAAATATTGTTATTTCACGAGGCGGGATTATCTCAGCTGCTCAGTCTATCGGCGGCGTATATACCGAGCCAAATACGATTACTGATGCCGGCATTATTTTTAAATGAAAAAATGGGAACATGGTAGCCCATGTTCCCGTATCAACTTATTACTTCGCAATACGCTTATACTTAATACGCTTTGGCTCCAGCGCGTCAGCGCCCAGCGTGCGTTTCTTGTACTCTTCGTATTCAGTAAAGTTACCTTCGAAGAACTCGACTTTACCTTCGTCCTGGTAGTCCAGAATGTGGGTCGCGATACGGTCGAGGAACCAGCGGTCGTGCGAGATAACCATTGCACAGCCCGGGAACTCCAGCAGGGCGTTTTCCAGCGCGCGCAGAGTTTCGATATCCAGGTCGTTGGTTGGTTCATCGAGCAGCAGCATGTTGCCGCCAACTTGCAGCAGCTTCGCCAGGTGCAGACGACCACGCTCACCGCCGGACAGTTCACCCACGCGTTTACCCTGATCAACACCTTTAAAGTTGAAGCGGCCTACGTAAGCGCGGCTTGGCATCTCGGTGTTGCCGATCTTCATGATATCCAGCCCGCCGGAGACTTCTTCCCACACGGTTTTGCTGTTATCCATGGCGTCACGGAACTGGTCAACAGAAGCCAGTTTCACGGTATCACCTAAGGTGATAGAACCGCTATCAGGCTGTTCCTGGCCAGACATCATACGGAACAGGGTTGATTTACCTGCGCCGTTCGGGCCGATAATACCGACGATGGCGCCTTTCGGTACAGAGAAGCTCAGGTCGTCAATCAGCACGCGATCGCCGTAAGACTTACGCAGGTTGTTAACTTCAACGACTTTATCGCCCAGACGTGGTCCAGGTGGAATAAACAGTTCGTTGGTTTCGTTACGTTTCTGGTACTCGGTGCTGTTCAGCTCTTCAAAGCGTGCCAGACGGGCTTTACCTTTTGACTGACGGCCTTTCGCGCCCTGACGAACCCACTCCAGCTCTTTCTCAATGGATTTACGGCGAGCCGCTTCCTGAGAGGCTTCCTGGGCCAGACGCTGATCTTTCTGCTCCAGCCAGGAGGAATAGTTGCCTTCCCACGGAATACCTTCACCACGGTCAAGCTCCAGAATCCAACCCGCCACGTTATCGAGGAAGTAACGGTCGTGGGTAATCGCCACTACAGTACCTTCGAAGTCGTGCAGGAAGCGTTCCAGCCAGGCGACAGATTCGGCATCCAGGTGGTTAGTCGGTTCGTCGAGCAGCAGCATGTCTGGTTTTTCCAGCAGCAGACGGCACAGCGCAACGCGGCGGCGTTCACCCCCGGAGAGTTTTTCAATTTTTGCGTCCCAGTCCGGCAGGCGCAGCGCATCGGCAGCGCGTTCCAGTTGAACGTTCAGGTTGTGGCCGTCGTGCGCCTGGATAATTTCTTCAAACTTGCCCTGTTGTGCGGCCAGTTTATCGAAGTCAGCGTCCGGCTCGGCGTACTTAGCGTAAACTTCATCCAGACCTTTCAGTGCACTAACCACTTCGGCAACCGCTTCT
>JBOFJM010000220.1:0-4531 GCA_051656825.1 Kluyvera sp. | reverse complement strand
AAGACGGGTAATACTTATAAATTACCCCTGTATGCTAAAATGGTCGTAGTCCGGGATGCATTTCTTACTAATCTTACCGAGATTAATAATCGTGCCGCAGGTCAGGATCTCACTGCAAATGCTTATGTGAACATTGAATATCAATAATAAATAACCATAAAGTCATGCCCATAGCATGACTTTATTCTTCTACTCCGGTGGATTCATTATCCAGTCACGACTAAATTTAAGGTGTTGATAATGAAAAAAAATGGACTTGCTTCATTATTTTTCCTTATTCCTTTGGGATTGCTATGTAATGGTGATATTACCGGAGGTTTTTTTACTACAGCTACCGCCGCTGAAGCTGAAACCGGAGGTGCTGGTGTTGATTTAGGCTTTAGCGGTGAATTAATCAAGACAACCTGCGACGTTCGTTTGGCATCGAACTTATTACATATCGAACCCATCGGGGTAAACGATCTGTCGGGGCTAGGGAGCGTATCATCATTCAGCAAACCTTTTACGCTGACTATTGAAAATTGCCTTGCATCTTCTATTACGTTATCAAAAATTAATCTTAATTTTAAACCTTTGGTCGCTGGCGGAAGCGTAGCACCAGGGGCATTTAGCAACCAGGCAAAAGACGCAGCGGAAAATATTATTGATAACGGCGTTGGGTTTGCGGTTTATGACCAGCGCGACGATCAGAATGTATTAACCGCTGTGGGCGAAAGCCGTCAGTTGGTCTACCCGGTAACAGCCAATGCACCGCTTCTGCTGCCCCGTGAATTTTATGTCAAGTATATGCAAATTAGCCCAGCGATAACGGCGGGCGCGGTGGATGTGACATTAATAGTGAGTGCCTATTATGAATAAAAATATGAAGGTAAGCCTGCGTAAATCGCAGGCGTTTTGCCTTGCATTGCTTTGCGCGGGGTTTATTTCAGGCAATACGCAGGCTAAGAATGATTTGCCAGTGACCACAAATGTTCCTGGCGTCGTTGATTATCATCTGGATGTTAGTAGTACATTTAGCCAGAATAGAGGTATTGTTTCCAAAGAGATTGATTATAATTCTGATGCGGTTACAATTATGTATTATTTCGACTGGATCCCTGGCGTGACTTACGCGTATCAAGCATACTTGGGAGCGCAGGCATATGCGGGAAATTTCGATCCGGCAGCGGTAGATACTAACAGTACAGTTACATATAATGGCCTGACCTACCATAAAATTAAAAGTAGCAGAATTAACTCTTCGGTTCCTTTCTATGTTTCAATTGTGCAGAAGGTTATTAACGGTTCCGGTAACTCCTACGCTCTGCGTGATTTTGAATTACCATATGTAACAAATAATGGACATGGGCATTCGTTAAGGAATGAATGCCGTGGGGTAGGGGCAATTAACAGTGTTGGTCGGCAGGGTTATCTTGTGCAATGTGATAATAACAACCAAATTTATGTTGATGCTGGTTGGAATAATATATCCGGGCGCAGCGGCTCCATAAGTTTTTATGCGCCTAAAATACCCACAGAAACTATCATATTTAATAATCTTCGTGTTGCTACCACCAACATGACACTGGCAATCTCTGATGTTAGCGTTATAGATGCTGATCAAAGGGCTGAAAGTACTGTGGCTGGTGGCGGTGGAACCCCCGTATTTGAGTTTTACCTGAATGGTGAATTAAGGTTTGATAACTCCTGCCAAATTAACGGCCCTGTCGTTATTGATATCCCTTTAGGGTCGCTGGCTATAAGCGCTTTTACCACCAAAGGCGGCAAACCCAGCGGTTATACGCCAAAAGAGACGAAGCTGACATTTACCTGTGTTAAAGATATTCCTTCTACCTATGGTGGAATGGCATGGTCAATTTCACCGACTGCTATCAGCACGGGTTCCGGTCTGGATGGGGTGCTGGTCGCTAAACCGACTGGTTCCAATACAATCACGGGGCTCGGGGTGAAAGTGACCAGCGATCCAGGCGGCAATACGGCGATTAAACTCGGTGGGGATAACTTACAGACAGCGGCTATTAGCGGCAGAAACGCCACTGCCACTTTCTATAGCTACCCAACCATGACCACAGATCAAAAGCCGACCGGTGGGGGAGATTTTGAAGCCACCGCCACGGTGATGTTCAAAGTGCCATAATTTTTCATTTATCGCGTTATAAGGGCGCCTGAAACCCCAAAAACTCAGGTGCCCGCTGCTTTTCACTCTCTTCAACCTCATAAAACCCTATCAACCTCACAGTTTTACCTGAAGCCTCACCGCCTGTTACCCACGTTTATTCCTGGTTTGTCCGCTGCTTCTCGTGACATCCGTCACGCGAATTTATCGATATTTTTATATTCGCCGTAAATATGTGAATCAGATCACCTAGGCCGTCCTCCTTTCCACTTCGAAGTGGAAAACAACTCGCTACAAACTCCCCCTCCCCAGCGTTAGTTTTATCCCCAGAGACATTAGCGGGGAAATACAAGTGAATAACGGAGCGGTAATACACGACGCAGGGGAGCAGGCAACGCAGACAGAACAACTGGCCGACAAAATGTTGCAGCAGGTGTTCGCTTTGTTACGCCGACGCGATATCACCCCTAACGACGTGCAGGAGCAAATGCTGACTTCCCACGTGCGGGCGATGGCCCACCGGTCAATTAGCGGCGAGCCGCTGCCGGAAGTGGATGCCAGCCTGTTTGAAGAAATTTCTGAAGATTCAATGATGCTTGCCCGCGAAGTGGTCGCGGAGTTCGGCAACCTGCCTGATGAAGAGGCCTGGCTGCTCTCCGTTCACTTCGAAGTAGCAAAAGACAACCTGTAAGGAGCAAAAAATGGAACAAATCACCGTAGTTATTGGCGACCGCCTGGGGAAAGGACAAAAAGTTGCCGCTGGCGCAGAAAAAGCCGGTGCTCGTGCAGTTGTGGTTCCGGGCGTGGCCGCAGATATGAAGTTGGGTGACATGATGAAAGCGGAAAACGCCACCTTTGGCATCTCTTTCTGCGGCAGCGGCGGCGCGGGTGCTATCACCGCGCAAACTAAATACGGCTACAAAGCAAAATACGGGATGCGTTCAGTGGAAGAGGGCGTTACCGCCATCAACGAAGGCTGCAATGTCCTGGGCTTCGGTTTTATGGACAAAGAAGAGCTGGGCGAGCGCCTGGTAGAAGCCTGGAAGAAGAAGTACGGCGCTTAACGATGAAAGAGCAATTCACCACCACGGTGAGGGTCACGGGCAAAGGCGAGAGCAAAACACGGGCGTTCGCCGATGCCCTGAACCATGTGCAGGCAGCGGTGATGAAAACATCATCGCGCATCTTACTGCGTATTGAGCCACAGGATGTGCAAGTTGTTCATGCGCGTGAAGCGGTGCGAAAAGAGGCGTTCTTATTCTTCTTTTTACGTCGTGAACGACGAGCGTACAGCGTGGAGCTGGACGTTACCGTCAACGTGACCGCCATTGACATCGATAAAGTGGATTTCGTCACGCAAACCTGATTTTTACCAAAGGGTCAGATTATGTTCCTGATAATTTTAATAAAATCGCTCATTATCGGCGGCCTGGTTGGCGTCGGTGTGGGGGCCGGAGCGGCACGCATGTTTCATGCGCCCACCACCCAGGGGATGGGCGCATTTCGTACTCTGGGCGAGCTGAACTCCTGCGAAGGCGATCCGGCTTCCCACTTCTCCTTTGGCCTCGGCTTCTTCTTTAACGCCTGGGCTTCTTCTGTTGCAGCAGGTTCCTTCACTCAGGACGTTGACCACCGCATTATCCCGAACTGGGGCGCGGCAGCGCTGATGCTGAAAAACCGCAACGTAGGCGAAACACTGCACGACCCGAAAAAAATGGCGATTGCCTGCGGCATCATCGGCATGATTGTTGTCGCCTTCCTGAACCTGACGGCCTCTTCTGTACCGCAGGCGTTGCAGGTTACGGCGGTGAAAGTGCTCGTCCCGGCGGCAAACCTGCTGGTCAACACCGTGATGCCGGTGATTTTCTGGCTGGCAGCGATTGATGCCGGTAAAAAATCGGGTTTCTGGGCCACCATCTTCGGTGGTGCTGCGCAACTGATTATGGGTAACGCCGTACCGGGCCTGGTGCTGGGCATCCTGATTGGTAAAGGGGTAGAAGAAAGCGGCTGGAACCGCGTCACCAAAGTGATGATGGGCGCTATCGTTGCGCTGTTCGTCCTGAGCGCCTTCTTCCGTGGCTTCGATATGAAGATGATCGAATCCTTCCACCTGACCGTGCCGAACTGGCTGGATCTCATCCATAACTCACTCAGCGGCAAATAACAGGAGCCTGATATGGAACAGAATAAAGGTTTTTGGTACGCCGACTGGTCGTTCCCGATCTTCGTTGGTCTGCTCTCCTCCGGCGTGTTTGCCGGGACACACATGTACTACCTCTACGGTATCGGCGCGTTTAACGAAGTGGCGTTTGTCTCCATGTTGCGTGCGGGGATTGATACCGGGGCGTACGGCGCGGTGGCGGCGTTCGGCACGAGCTTCCTGTTTGCGCGCATTATCGAAGGCTCGCTGGTGGG